>CALZQD010000047.1 GCA_945828175.1 uncultured Bacteroidales bacterium
GAGATTCCTCTACGTCTCGTGGGCTCGGAGATGTGTATAAGAGACAGTCGTTACAAGGGCTGAAGCCCTTGTTCCATAGGCTTCGCTCGATTTTGAGGGGAATTATGATTGGAATTCCCGGGTCGGGCTTTTTGATTGGGACGTCTGGAGGGGCGAGGGAGGGGTCGGTGTATTCTTTGAGGCCGGGCCAGCGGTAGAGGTGGGGGACGGCGGCTCTTGCATGGAGTATCAGAAGGCTGTTTGGATTGCTGCTGATGACGGGGAAGACGGCTGTGGCTACTCGGTGGAAGTCGTTGCGCTTCCTCGCGGGGCTGCAGATGCCGTAGTCCTGAATATCCAAAAGGAGAGCTGTGTCATAGGTCAAGCCGCGGATGTTCTCGGGACGGTGGCCCGTGGCGGCAATGGTGACGGTATCGGGTGTCTTAAGTCGACCGGCGATGTAAACTGACATCTTTTTGCTCTGGGTCATGACGAGGATGTCGCTTCGCGGATTGACCTTCTTGCGGAGATACTCGACATAGGCGCAGAGGATGCCGCGGGTGTCGACACCGGGCGGGTCGACGACGAGCAAGCGCCGTTCGAGACCGCGGATGCGCATTTTCTCGAGCGGACCGATGACGGCTGCCTCGGCGCGCGTCAGATTGCGGCCGAGGTAGCGGCGAAAATGATATGTATAAATGGCGCTTTTCATCGGTGTTGCAAAGATATGACTCGGGGTTGCGGGTTTTGCCCATGTTTTCGTAGGTGGATGCAATTTTAGGCGCTTTAACGGTTGGAGGAACAGAAGAAAATAAGGGCAGAAGAATAAAAGATTTTTTGAAAGTCTGTAGGGCTGCGCGATCGCGCGGCCGCGTAAGACGATATGGAGCAACGGTTTTAGCCGTTGCAGGCCAAGTCGTTGGCTGCGAGGGTTGAAACCCTCGCTCCACACTGCATCTATACGGCCTCGAGGAGGAGAGCGAGGCCGCACTTTAATTGCTCAGGATAATGGAATTTGACGGGCTGAGGTTGTGTCGGGATATTATGAGTTCTGACGAGGGCTGCCGTTTTCGTATGATTGACGGCTCACGACCGGTTTAAAATATGTCGCGTCGAGAATTCAAATTCTCTTTTTTGATTCAAATGACTTGTAAGTGAGCAAAATTTGTTATTTTTGCGTTATTGAATCAAAAGAGATTAAACTATAAAGCATATTATTATGAAAATATCAAGCTTCTTTGCTTCGGCTTCGGCTGCTGTCGCTATGACAGTGGCGATGGTTTCTTGTGGTCCTGACAAGGATGTTGAAACGCTTAATGCTCAGGCTGAACACCTGTCGGGCAAGCTCTCTGAGGCTGTGGCCGCGAATCCGGGTTTCCTGAAATCGGCGTCGGCAAGCTATGACGAGACCGCGCTGACGGTCAACGTGGCCTTAGCCGATACGCTCATCGACATCAAGCAGGTTACTCCGGCTCTTTTCGAGTATTTCACCGCCATTGAGATTAAGGCCGGTGCAGACAAGAATTTTGAGGCAACGGTCAACGCTCTGAGCTCGAAGGAGCAGCCTCTGTTAGTTAAGGTTACCGACTATAGCGGCGCGACGGCTGACTACGAGATGAGCGCGTCGAAGCTCAAACGCCTCTATAAGACGCCGCTGACTCAGCTCGATTATACGAATGTCAAGAATAATGTATTGGAAATCATGAAATCGGAGGCCGATGAGTTTATGATTGCAGGCTCGACGGGCGTGACATTCAGTTTCGCCGGGGGCTACGCTGACTACACTGTCAGCTTCCCGACAAAGAAGGATTTTATCACCAAAGACAACGCCAAGGCGTTGACGCTGCCTAACCTGAAGGCGCGCGCCATCAAGGTGCTCGCTGACCGCTATGACAGCCTCGGCGACTACCGCGACTCATTCATGGATATGTATAAATCGCTTGGCATCGACGGTTTCCACCTCATATATGTGACGGAGAAGGGCAACGACACGATGAAGATTACCATTCTCTGGCGCGACATTATCTAAACAGAAACTCTAATATTCTGAAGAAATAGCTATGAACGTAGTAGATAGATTTTTACAATATGTCAAGTTTGACACCCAGAGCGACGAGCTGACTAATATGACGCCGTCGACTCCGGGCCAGATGATTTTCGCACAGTATCTCGAGAAGGAGCTGCGCTCGATGGGTCTCGAAGACATCACGCTCGACGAGAACGGCTATCTGATGGCGACACTGCCGTCGAACATCAGCGACCGCAAGGTGCCGACAATCGGCTTCATCGCCCACCTCGACACGTCGCCCGATATGTCGGGCCGCCATGTGTCGCCACGTATCGTCGAGAACTATGACGGCATGGACATCATACTCAACGACACGCTCAACATAGTGCTGTCGCCGGAGGAGTTCCCCGAGCTGCTGCACTACCGCAACCAGTCGCTCATCGTCACTGACGGCACGACGCTGTTAGGCGCCGACGACAAGGCCGGCATCGCTGAAATCATCTCGGCTGTCGACTATCTGAAAAAACATCCCGAAATCAAGCACGGCAAGGTTCGCATCGCGTTCAACCCCGACGAGGAAATCGGTCAGGGCGCGCATAAGTTCGACGTGAAGCGCTTCGGCGCCGACTGGGCCTACACGATGGACGGCGGCGAAATCGGCGAGCTCGAATATGAGAACTTCAACGCCGCCGTGGCCAAGGTCACATTCAATGGCCGCAACGTCCACCCGGGCTATGCCAAGCACAAGATGATCAACTCGATGCGCATCGCAAACCAGTTTGTCATCATGCTGCCTCGCTGGGAGACGCCCGAACACACCGAGGACTACGAAGGTTTCTATCACCTCATCGGCATGGATGGGTCGGTCGAGCAGACGACGCTGACCTATATCATCCGCGACCACGACCGCGACCGCTTCGAGCGCCGCAAGAAAGAGCTCGAGCACCTCGCCCGCAAGATAAACCACGAGTATCCCGGCTGTTGCACCATCGACATCAAGGACCAGTACTACAACATGCGCGAGAAGATCGAGCCGCTGATGTATATCATCGACATCGCCGAGGAGGCCATGCGCCGCGCCGACGTCACGCCGAAGGTCGTACCTATCCGCGGCGGCACAGACGGCGCTCAGCTGTCGTTCAAGGGTCTGCCCTGTCCCAACATCTTCGCAGGCGGCCTCAACTTCCACGGCCGCTATGAGTTCGTGCCCATCCGCTCGATGGAGAAGGCCACCGAAGTCATAGTCGAGATTGCGCGCATCGTCGGCGAGCGCGACCAGGCGTGAGCCGCAACCGACTTATCGTCGTCACCGGGCCAACAGCCTCGGGCAAGACCCGGCTGGCGATAGACATCGCCGAGCGGCTGGGATGTGAGATCATCTCGGCCGACTCGCGCCAGATGTACCGCGACATATCGATAGGCACGGCCAAGCCGACTGCCGAAGAATTGGCGCGCGTACATCATTATTTCATCGACACACTGCCGCTCGACGGCTACTACAGCGCCGCCTGTTTCGAGGCCGACGTCGAGCGTCTGTTGCCCGAGCTGTTCGCACGGTCGGGCGCGGCGGTCGTTTGCGGCGGCTCGATGATGTATGTCGACGCCATCGTGAAAGGCATCGACGAGATGCCGACTGTCAGCGACATCACGCGCCGGCGCGTCGACGAGATGGAGGCCCAGCAGGGGGCCGAAGGGCTGCTTGCCTATCTCGAAATCATCGACCCCGACTACTACGCCGAGGTCGACCGCAGCAATATCAAGCGCGTCAAGCACGCCATCGAAATCACGGCCGAGGCCGGCGTGCCATACTCGACGCTGCGCACCGGACGCGCCAAAGAACGGCCCTATGAGGTCATAAAATTCATGATCGACCATCCGCGCGAAGAGCTCTTCGACCGCATCAACCGCCGCGTCGACGCCATGATGGCCGCCGGGCTCGAAGAAGAGGCGCGACGGGTCGAGCCGCTACGCCATCTAAACTCGCTCAACACCGTAGGCTACAAGGAGATGTTTGCATGGTTTGACGGAACGATGGACTATCGCACAGCCGTCGAGCGCATCAAAAAGAATACGCGCGTCTACGCCAAAAAACAGCTGACCTGGCTCAAGCGCGACCCCGAGGTGATACGCCTCAAGCCGGCCACGGCGCTCGAGGACGCGATGGCGATAATTGAAAAATCGGAATAAGCGGCTCAGAGCTTGCGAATTATCGTCATGCCGTCGCGCAGCGGCAGGATGACTTTCTCGACGCGCGCATCGGCGGCGACGAGGTCGTTGAAGTTGCAGACGCCGGCGCTCTGGGCGTCGTGGTTGGCGGTGCGGTCGACGACTTTGCCCGACCACAAAGTATTGTCGGCGAAGATATAAGCGCCTTTGTTGACGCGCGGCAGCAGCATCTCGTAGTAGTCGGTATAATGGCGCTTGTTGGCGTCGATGAAGACGAGGTCCCAGCCGTCGCCGAGGGTCGGGATGATGTCGATGGCGTCGCCGACATGGATGTACATGCGATTGCCCCAGGGTGTCGAGTCGAAGAGCTCGCGGACATCGTCGATGAGTTCGTCGTCGATTTCTATTGTATGGAATTCGGCGTCGGCGGGCATGCCTTCGGCGAAACAGAGTGCCGAATAGCCTGTGAACGTGCCCAATTCGAGGATACGCCGGGGTTTGATCATCTCGGTGAGCATCTTGAGGATGCGCCCCTGGAGGTGGCCCGAGCACATGCGCGGATAGAGGCGCGTAAGGTTGGTCTCGCGATAGAGCTGATAGAGCCTGTCGGGCTCGGGCGAGATATGGGCTTCGATGTAATCTTCAATATCCATAGTAGAGAATCCACATTGCAGCGTGGCTCAGAATCATGAGTATCAGCAAAATCCATGTCACTTCCGGGCGCTGGCGGTAGCAGATCACGGCGCAGATGCCCGAGACGATGACGTAGAAGGGATAGAGCCAGAGCAGGGCTCGGCTCTCCTTGTCGCCGGCCTGACCGTCGAGCAGCATCGGGAAGGCCAGCACGGGCAGCATAGCAATAACCGTGACGATGACGAGCCAGCAGGGCGCTTTGGTGTAATTGTTGTTGTCGTCGCTCATTTTGCTTTCTTTTCGGCTTTCTTTTTTGCTTTCCGGGCCTCTTTTTCGGCGAGATAGGCCTTGACGGTCTCGTCGACGCCGCGCTCGAGCGGGAAGGCGCATTTGAAGCCGAAGTCGCGGATGGCGTCGGAGACGTCGCAGCTCCAGTTGCGCTGCTTCATTATCTTGAACTTGTCGCGGTTGAGGGTCGAGGGCTTCATCTTGAGGATACCCCATTTCTCGGCGACGACCGAGGCGGCGTAGACCGCCCACATCGGCAGTTTCAGGGGCACGACAAACTTGCCGCCGAGGGCTTTGGCGACGATTTTGCGGAACTCGCCCTGGGTATAGGCGCGCGGTTCGCTGATGATATATTTTTTATTGACGACGTCGGCGTCGAAGGCGTCGAACATGGCGTTGACGAGGTCTTCGACGTAGATAAACGTCAGGAGCTGACGGCGGTAGCCGACGCCGAAATCCCAGTGTGAGTCAATCGACTTTATCATCATCAGATAGTCCTGTTCGTGAGGGCCGTAGACGCCGGTCGGGCGGAAGATTATCCACGGGAAGCCGGTCTTGGTCTCGAGATATGTCTCGGTTTTGATTTTCGAGAGGCCGTAGCGCGTATTGGGGTTGGGGATGGTGCGCGAGGTGATGGGCTCGCAGGTCTTCTCGTCGGCGGGGCCGAGGGCACTGAGCGAGCTCATGTAGAGGAACCTGTGGGGCACCATGTCGTTGGCAATAAGCAGGTCGACGAATGTACGGGGATATAGGAAGTTGATGCGGTTGAAGTCGGCGAAGTTGGCACACTTGGTGGCGCCGAGATTCCAGATTATATAATCCCATCGTCCCGCCTCGGGAGCGGCCTCCTTGAGGGCCTCGAGCATCTGCGAGGGATTGTCGTAGTCGAGCACGACGAATTTGAGGCGGGGGTCGTCGAGCCAGCGGCGTGAAGTCGACTGACGGACACCGACCCAGGTATTGTAGCCGCGTTCGAGCGCAGCCCGGGCGATAAAACCGCCGATAAACCCACCGGCGCCGATTATAAGTAGAGTTTTTTTCATATCCGGTTATTGTTTCGCGAGTGCGAAGCGGTTAGTCAGATGCAAATATACATATTTTTCAGTTTTTATGGCGGGTTATTTGCAATAGTTTCTTATATTTGTGAAATTGAATTAAAGCTAAAAACCTCATAATACCTAAAAACTCATGCTACGACGTCTGTCTTTCTCTGCACTTATGATGGCGAGCGCCTTCCTTGCCGGCTTTGCCCAGGACTCGACTCTCCCCGAACTCACTTACGACTGGGGCAAACCCGATGTAATCGCCGACCATATGGTTGGGCCGGGCATCAGATATGCCAAGTATATCTACCGCTCGAAGCCGGTAATCGTCTGGTTTGCAGAGATAGATCTCTCGAACCAATATACGAAGGTCGAGCAGGTGCAGAGCCGCCACTCGGTGCCCGACCCCGTGCGCTGGGACGTCATGACCCACTACCGCGAAAACGACCGTGAGAACCACCGCGTCAAAATCGCCTGGAACCACGACTTCTTCTCGTATGACGGCGGCGTATGCATAGGCCTGAATATCAGCGAGGGCGAAGTGACCTGGAACAAGTGGGGTCGCTCGCTGTTAGCCATCAATGAAGACGGTCTGGCAGAGGTATTCTACCCTGCGCTCGACGCCCACGTCACCGCTCCCGACGGCACGACCGTTGTCATCGACTACTATAACGCGCAGGCCGAGGGCGTCGCCGGCGACTGCGTCTTCTATAACCGCATGAACGCCAAGACGCTTGTCGAAGACGGAGTCTATGTGGCCCTCGAGCCGCTCGACAAATGGACCGTCAACGGCGACGACATACGCTGCCGCGTGATCTCGATCGGCACCGACCCGGTGCAGACTTCAAAGGACGTCAATGTCCTCTACCTGCGCTCGTCGAAGCGCAACGCTCTCGACGGCCACGTCGCCGCCGGCGACATACTGACCGTCACCCAGCGCTTCAACCAGGCAGGTTTCGGCGTGCCGCCCGAACGCATCCTCAACGCCTTCCACGGCTATCCGAGCATCGTGCGCGAGGGCAAGCTCCACGACGGCGAGTTCAACAACTTCGAGAACGGCCGCGAATATGAGAAATCGTCGCGCGTGATGGCCGGCATCTCGAAAGACAAGACCAAAATCTATATGGCCACGACCGAGCTGTCGGGCGCCAGCGTCGGCGTAGACTGTATCGAGTTGTCGGCATGGCTCGTCGAGCAGGGCGCCTGGGACGTAGTCAACTTCGACAGCGGCGGTTCGGCCGCCATCGTCATAGGCGGCGAGATGCTCAATCTGCCCGGCCGCGGGTCGGTACGCCCCGTTGTCGACGCCATGCTCGCCGTGTCGCTCGCTCCCGACGACGACCGCCTCGACCACATGACATTCAGCCTGCGCTCAATCAAACCCTCGGTAATCTCACGCACCCCGCTCAGGGTGATGGGCTTCAGCCAATATAACGACGTCCTCGCCGACGACATCAAGGGCTGCGAGTTTGTCTGCGAGCCGCCCGAACTCGGCTTCGTCGACGACGACGCAATCTTCCACGCCTCGTCGACGCCGCTCAAAGGCGTCATCAAGGCCACCAAAGACGGCCTGACGGCCACAATCGACGTCGAGACCCTCGCCGCCGAAGATATCCATCCGACCTACTCGTCGATGCTCATCGACGGCAACCGCAACTTCATCATCGACATCTCGGGCGTATGCGACGGCGTCAAGTCGGCCATCGACCCGGGCGCGTTTACCTGGACCGTCGAGCCCGAAGGTCTTATCTCAATCGACGACCTCGGCGTCGTCAGAGGCCTCGCCGAAGGCAAGGGCAAGATGACCGCCACGTTCGAGAACATCACCTTCGACATCGACTTCGCCGTCGAGATGGCCGGTCCGGTCAAGGTCCACGCCGATTTCAGCGACATGGAGAGCATGGCGCTGACCAAATCGTCGACTCTCAAGAACTTCACGACCGGCAGTGACAACCTGCCCGCCGACTGGACGAGCGGTGTCAGAATGAGCTTCGACCTCAACGCCGGCCGCGGCAACAAAATAACTATCAAGCCCGGAATGCGCCTCTACAGCCTGCCCGACTCGATCGGAATCGAGGTCGACAATCCCGACGGCGTCATCACCCGCGCCGACTTCGCCTTTATCGACGGACTCGGCAAGCGCCTGACGATTTCAAGCGACATCGCGCAGGGACGCTCGGTCGTCGTCGCTCCGTTTACCGAAGACGGCGAAATCTTTTCAGCCGAGCGTTATCCGCTGACGCTCAGCCAGGTGGCATTCTCGGTGCTGAACAAGACCGTTCCCGGCGTCTCGGTAGCCATGCGCGCTATCGAGTGCTACTATCCCGGCTATGCCCCCGCGTCGGTCAGCAACATCGCCGTAAGCCGTAACGACAAGGCCATCAGCGATATCGTCGTCGGAGCTTCGGAGCTCGAGATGACCGTCGCCTCTGACGAAAGCCGCGCGGCGACATTCGACATCACCGCCGCCAACGGCGCGAGGGCGCTGACTTTCAACGCACAGCTCAACGCCGGACAGAATAAAATCAAAACAAACATCGACCTGCTCGCGCCGGGCATCTACGTCATAGCGATGCGCGGAGCCAAAGCGTCGGCCAAATTTAATGTCAGATAATGAAAAAACAACCATACCGCCCGGCACCCGTCGACGTCAGCGACGTCGTCCTGCCGCCCGAACTTTCGCCTCTTGTCGAACAGATTGCCCGCAACGTCCATGACGTATGGGCCGAGGGTCGCCTCGCCGAGGGGTGGACCTACGGGCCCGTGCGCGACGACGCGCTAAAACAGCATCCCGGGCTCGTCGACTACGACGAGCTGCCCGAATCAGAGCGCGAATACGACCGCGCCACGGCTCTCGGCACACTCAAATTAATCACCAAATTCGGCTTCAGAATCGTCAAAGACTGAGCCGCAGACCGCAAACGACTATGGCAGAAAAATCTGTGACCCAGCCCGGCAGCGTCTTCGACCCCTCGCTGTTTATCGACACCTACGACGACGCCGAACTCGACGAGGCACGGCTCGAGGCCGACATCACCAACACGGCCAACAGCGCCGTCAACGGCGACTATGTGCTTGTCATCGGCAGCCGCGGACTAATGGATGTCTGCCGCTGCGGCACCGACGATGCCGACACGGTGATGCTCGAGCTCGCCCGCGCAGCGGCAGGCAAAGAGCGCTGCGAGGCCGAATCGTTCAACGATTTCAACAATCTCTGCTTCCATTTCAGAGACGAGGCCAAAGCGCGATATGGCACCGTCTTTGCCAAAAACCGACTGACAAAGGAGATGATTAATCCGGCAGTAGTCAGCCTGATAGAATCAAAAGCTTTCAGAGTCGTACTGACG
>CALZQD010000048.1 GCA_945828175.1 uncultured Bacteroidales bacterium
CAAAGTACATACATCCTGAAACCGCGCCCGACAGGCTACCAAATCATTAACCACGAATATTGCGCCGCTAATGAAAATCTAACGATGCAACTCGCCTCTCAGGTTTACGGCATCGAAACCGCGGCAAACGGTCTTTGCTTCTTTGCCAATGGCGAAGCAGCATACATCACTCGCCGCTTTGACATTTACCCCGGCGGCAAATATGCCCAGGAAGATTTTGCATCGCTAATGGGCTTGACGAAGCAAAACGGCGGCTCGGATTTCAAGTATAACAACGGCAGCTATGAAGAATGCGCCGAAATTATACGAAGCCATGTAAAATCTGCGGCAATCGATATCCTGCGATTCTTCAGAGTTGTGATTTTCAATTTCATCACCCTTAACGACGACGCGCATTTAAAGAATTTTTCTTTAATAAACAATGGCCGCGAATATAACCTTTCTCCGGCATACGACCTGATAAACACGTCGTTACAAATTCGTCAGCCCCGCTTTTTCGCTCTTGACAAAGGACTTTTCCGCGAGGGCATGGATCTCAGCGACACACGTCAGGTTTCGTTCGACGATTTTTTTGAATTCGGTCGTCGCATAGGCTTGC
Organism: uncultured Bacteroidales bacterium; assembly: GCA_945828175.1. Taxonomy (GTDB): domain Bacteria; phylum Bacteroidota; class Bacteroidia; order Bacteroidales; family Muribaculaceae; genus CAG-873. Next base: position 599 of record CALZQD010000048.1, read on the forward strand.
CCGAAAGGATGATCGAGAGGGAGATAAAACGCTTTTCAGAAGCAAACCCCTCAGCCGAAGCCCTGATCAGCCGCTCATATTTATCTGACGACCTGAAAAGGCTATACCTCCTCAGCTATCATTACCGCCAGTCTATGCTGAGGAGATAAGTTTGGCAATCCAACGCAATATTTCTATTCTTTCATAAATCGTTTGACAAAATGTACTCGACCGTCAGGCACTTAAAATCGCGAGCCTCTTGCCTGATTTCTCACCTGCGACCTTAGACCACTCGCGTGTTAAAAGCATTGTGAAACTCTCTTTTGACTTCAAAGCCCCGGAAGTCCATGAAAACAATGAAAGCAAATAAGTCGGCTAAAGTCCATTTTAGCTATGTCCTCTCTCCTCTCATATTAATTTTTTATTAAATTTTTGCGGGGGCTTGGCGCAGAGCCGCCCAGGCCTTATCTTTGCGACATGGAGAAGAAAAATATCAGAATTCTGGTCGTCGATGACGAAGAGACTCTCTGCGAGGGACTGCGCACCTACCTCGAACTCGAGGGCTATACCGTCGACGCCTCGCTCAGCGCCGAAGAGGCCCTCAAACGCGACCTCAGCGTCTACGACCTGCTGCTGCTCGACATAATGATGGATGGCGTCAGCGGCACCGAGATGGCCACGATTGTCAGAAACCGCGAGTCAACCTTCGACATGCCCATAATATTTCTCACCGCCAAAGATTCGCTCGACGACATGGTCTCGGGCCTCAAGCTCGCCGACGACTATATATCAAAGCCTTACGAAATCAAGAACCTGCTGGCCCGCATCGAGGCCGTGCTGCGCCGAAGTTCGCGCCACCGCCTGATGGTCAAAGGCGTAAGCTGCGACCGCGCGTCGATGGCCTGCTACGTCGACGGACACCATGTGAAGATGCCGCGCAAAGAATTCGAGATTCTTGCCCTCCTGCTCGAGAATCCCGGACGCGTCTTCACCCGCGAGGAACTGATCTCGCGCATCTGGCCCGACAATGTCATCGTCGTCGACCGCGCCGTCGACGTACATGTGGCCCGTATCAGAGGCAAAATCGCGCCCTACAGCCGCCACATCGTGGCGCGCACGGGCTATGGCTACGGCTGGGAGGACTGAACGATGACGGGCAGAATAAGGATTTCGTTCCACTCGCGCGTGTTCCTGACGACTCTGGCACTCTGCTGGATACTCGTCGGCACGGTGATGTTTTTTCAATACCGCCGCGAAAAAGAATTCAAGGCCGAACTGCTCGACGCCGAGCTCCAGATCTGCAACAACCGCATCATCGAAGGCCTCGCCGACGGCGTCGCCATCGAGACACTCGTCTCTGACAGCCTTGCCCCCTTCTGCCCCCTCAGAGTGACGCTCATCGACCGCGACGGCACCGTCTTCTATGACAACAACAGCCGCACACCCATGCCCACAGCCAACCACAACTCGCGCCCCGAGGTCATCGCCGCGCGCGCCAAAGGCGTCGGCCGCGCCGTCGAGCGATACTCCGAGAGCGACGACGACATCTATTTCTACTCGGCCAAAGCCGGCGACAACGGCCTGGTCGTCAGGTCGGCGGCGCTCTATACACACAACCTGCGCGAGTTCCTCCGCGCCGACAGCAGTGTGCTGTGGCTCATGGCCTTAATGACGATGGCTATGAGCCTCGTTGCCTTCTTCGCCACCCGCCGCATCTCGCAGAGCATCATCCGCCTCAACCGCTTCGCCGAGCGCGCCGAGCGCGGCGAGAGCATCTACGACGACTGCGCTTTCCCCAACGACGAACTCGGCAGCATCGCCGGACACATCGTCAGACTCTACGTCCAGCGCGACCGCGAGCACCGCGAGGCCCTGGCGCTCGAGCATGACCGCACGCGCCTCAAAAAGCAGCTCACCAACAACATCAACCACGAGCTGAAAACTCCCGTCGCGTCGATGCTCGTCAGCCTCGACCTGCTGCGCGACCATCCCGAGCTTCCCGAGGCCCGCAAAGAGGAATTCATCCGACGTATTCACGACAATGCCCTGCGTCTGAGCTCGCTGCTCAAGGATGTCTCGACGATAACGCGCATCGAGGAAGCGCCCGAGATGATTGAGCGGCAGCCCGTCGACATGCGCGGCCTCATCGACTCCATCGTCGCCGACGCCCGCCTCCGCACCGACGTCAGAATCGACGTCGACGTGCCGCCGCTCACGGTCAAGGGCAACCGCCGCCTGCTCGAATCGGTTTTCAGCAACCTCATCGACAACGCGCTGACCTACAGCGGCTGCTCGGTCATAACAATCAAAGCCGACAGCGCCGGCAACTTCACTTTCAGCGACAACGGCTCAGGAGTGCCCGACGACGCCCTGCCGCATATCTTCGAGCGCTTCTACCGCGTCGACAGCGGTCGTTCACGGGCCACAGGAGGCACCGGTCTCGGTCTTGCCATCGTGCGCAATGCCATCGCTTTCCATGGTGGCGAAATCAGCGTCAGCAACGACCGCGGCCTGAAATTCACATTCACCCTCAGCCCTGAAGCCTGACGCCTCGAAATTAAATAAAAACGCAACAATAATTCAGCAATTACTTAACAATATCAACCGTAATTTGTGTCAGATTCTAACGCAATTGTGTCAAATTCTAACGCAAAATGGATTTATTGTTTTTAGGTATTGTCATTTTCCTCTTTCTCCTCGCCGTTTTTGACCTCACGGTCGGCGTCAGCAACGACGCTGTCAACTTCCTGTCGTCGGCCGTAGGGTCAAAAGCCGCGCCGTTCAAACGCATCATCGCCGTCGCGGCCGTCGGTGTCTTCATCGGCGCCGCCATGAGCAACGGCATGATGGACATCGCCCGCCACGGCATCTTCCGGCCCGAAAACCTGTCGTTCTACGACGTCATCGCCATCTTCATGGCCGTCATGGTCACCGACATCATCCTGCTCGACATGTTCAACTCCCTGGGCATGCCGACGTCGACGACCGTCTCGCTGGTCTTCGAGCTGCTCGGCGCCACCTTTGTCGTTGCCCTGTTCAAAATAGCCGAGCCGGGCAGTTCGCTTGACCTCGGCGACCTGCTTAACACCGAGAAGGCCCTGTCGGTCATCCTCGGCATATTCCTCTCGGTGGCGATTGCCTTTGTCTTCGGCACAATCGTTCAGTTTATCGCGCGCCTGATATTCACCTTTGAATACCGCAGCCGCCTCAAGTGGAAGGTCGGCATCTTCGGCGGCATCGCCTGCACGGCCATCGTCTACTTCATGCTCATCAAGGGCATCAAAGACCTGACCATCATGACGCCCGAGCTTAAAGCGTGGATCGACACCCACACCGCCCTGATTATCGGCCTCTCGTTTGTCGGCTTCACCCTTCTGATGCAGTTGCTCCACTTTCTGAAAGTCAACGTCCTGAAGGTCGTGGTTCTGCTCGGCACCTTCGCCCTTGCGATGGCCTTCGCCGGCAACGACCTCGTTAACTTCATCGGAGTGCCGCTGACCTCGCTCGCCTCTTATCAGGACTATGCGGCCTCGGGCGGCGGCAACCTCCACGGCTTCATGATGTCGAGCCTCAACGGCCCGGCGCAGACGCCTTTCTATTTCCTCGTCGGCGCGGGCATGATTATGGTCGTCGCCCTGGCCTCGTCGAAGAAATCGCGCCAGGTGACACAGACTACCGTCGGTCTCAGCTCCCACGGCAGCGGCGACGAGCTCTTCGGTTCGTCGCGCCTCGGCCGTGCCCTGGTGCGCCGCACCCTCGCGGCCTTCAACACCGTCAGCAGCCACACACCCGAGCGAGTCAAGCGCTTTATCGCCCGCCGCATGGACACGACCGTCGCCACGCCCGAAGACGGCGCCGCATTCGACCTCGTCCGCGCCTCGGTCAACCTTATGCTCGCGAGTATGCTCATCGCCTGGGGTACGTCGATGAAACTGCCGCTGTCGACAACTTTCGTTACCTTCATGGTCGCCATGGGTACATCGCTGGCCGACCGCGCCTGGGGCCGCGAGAGTGCCGTCTTCCGCATCACCGGCGTCATCTCGGTAATCGGCGGCTGGTTTATCACAGCCGGCGTGGCTTTCATCGGCGCCGGACTCATCGTCTGCCTGATGCACCTCGGCGGCGTGCCGCTGATGATCGCCGGCGGCGTCATCGCCCTGGCCACGCTCGTGCGCAGCAACATCCGTTTCCGCAAGAAATCGCGCGAGAAAGCCGGCGACACCCTCTTCCAGACCATCCTCTCGACCGACTCGCCCGACAAGGTCTGGCCGCTGCTCATTATCTATATCAACGAGAAGCAGACGATGTTCCTCAACTTCGCTATCGACACCTACCGCGAAGTCTCCGAAGGTTTTATCAATGACAACATCAAGCAGCTCTCGCGCGCCGAGCGTCAGCTCGTCACCGAGAAAGACGTCCTGAAATCGCAGCGCCGAAAGCTCACTCTCTGCCTTCGCCGCGCCACACCCGCCGTCGCCATCGAGAAAAGCACCTGGTTCCACCTTAGCAACAGCCTGGCGATGTCGATGACCTACAACCTGCGCCGCATCAACGAGGTCTGCAAGGAGCACGTCGACAATAACTTCCGTCGCCTCCCCGAGCAGTTCCACAACGACTACCGCCGACTCTCCGACGAAATCATCTCGGTGCTCACCGATGCCGCCGGCGCCGTCGACACAAGCGATCCCAACGTCATCGACAGCCTCCGCAACCGCTGCGAGGCCATCAAGAACAGCCTGACCGACGCGACCCGTGAGGTCTACGGCTATCTGCGCACGGGCGACGCCGACAACATGACCGTCGGCTACGTCTACCTCAATATGTTACAGGAGAGTCAGGAGTTCGTCACCTCGCTGCGCAAGCTGCTGCGAGCCTCGGGCAAGCTCAACCTCAAGCCATCGACCTACCGCAGCTTCACCCACGCAACATAACATTCGGAGGGCTACTTCACCATTTCTTTGAGATACTCGGCCTTTCGCGAGATGAGCAGCAGCACATCGCCGATATAGAGCCGGGTATTGCCTTTTGGCACGAGGTAGGCGTCGCCGCGCTTGACCAGGATGACAAGCGTTTCGGGCGGCAGCGTTATCTCGCTCAGGGTCGAGCCCTCGGTGAGCAGTTCGGCCGTCACGGCCTGTTCGCGCGAGGCGGCAGTCACTTCCTCGGGCAACTCGAAGCCCGAGAAATGGCGTGGCTCGACTTCCTCGGTCAAGCCAAGCCAGCGGGCCATGCGCGTCACCGTCGTGCCCTGGATTAGCAGCGACAGTATGGTGATAAAAAACACGATGTTAAACATAAACCGCGCCTGACCGACCGCGGGCGACATCAGCGCGTAGGTCGCGAAGATGATAGGTACGGCGCCGCGCAGGCCGACCCAGCCTATATAGGTCTTCGCCTTGAACGTATAGCGTCTGAACGGCGCAAGGCAGAGATACACCGCCGCCGGTCGCGCTATGAAAATCATGAACACGCCGAGCATAATGCCGGGAACGGCAATCTGCAGCAGTTCGTGAGGGTTGACCAACAGTCCGAGCGTGAGGAACATCACTATCTGCACGAGCCATGAGAATCCGCCGAAGAATGTCGCAATCGTGCGCTTGAGCACAATCTTGTTGTTGCCTACGACCACGCCCGAGATATAGACGGCCAGGTAACTGTTGCCACCGACGAGGTTGGTCAGCGTGAATGCGAAGAAGCAGCAGGCTATCACCAATACAGGGTATAGAAATTCGTTGCCTGCATGGATGCGATTGACAATCCAGACCGTGATATAGCCGATGACGATGCCGGCGATGGCGCCGACGCCGAGCTGCAGAATCAGCCGCCCGACGGTCTCGAGTATCATGCCGCCGGTGATGTCGACCCCTTCTTCAATCGTCGAAATCAGCAGTATGACAAGCAGATATGCTATCGGGTCGTTTGAGCCGCTCTCGAGCTCGAGGGTCGGTTTGAGCCGTTGCTTGAGCCCGACGCCCGACGAATTGAGTATCGAGAACACCGACGCCGAATCGGTCGACGACATGATTGCCGCCAACAGCAGCGACTCGGCCCAGCCGAACGCATGCTCGGGCAGCATCAGCCGCATCATCTCGTGGATAAACACACCCATCAGCGCCGTCGTAATAAGCACCCCGACCGTCGCCAGGACGACTCCCGGCGCGAGCACAGGCTTGATCTGGCGGTAGCTCGTGTCGAGGCCGCCCGAAAAAAGTATTATACACAGCGACACCATGCCGATAAACTCGGCCGTCGCAGCGCTGTCAAACTGTATTCCGAAGCCGTCGACACCGGCCAGCATGCCTATGCCGAGAAAAGCAAGAAGTGCAGGCATGCCATAGCGGCTGCCGGCCTTTCCCGCCAAAACACTGAACAGTAGCAACACAGCCGAAACAAGCATTATATTACCCGGGGTTATCTCCATATTTGTTGTTCGCTTGCGTTTGTTTTTACAAAGATAATGAATCGGGGCTATCTCTCAAAATTGCAAACAATAAACTCGGCTCATTGGTTTTATAACAAATGCTTTACTCATGAGTGCAACTGTTACTTCATCACAATCGCGACATAATAAAGGCAGCGATCTGCTCGGGCTGGCCAACCTCATAGTGCTCATACTCTCGGTCCTTCTTATCGTATGGATCTCAATTGACACATTCAAGCGCGTCAACGTGCTCGAAAACCACGCTTACATGACTTTCCAGTTCTGGGTCTGTGTGTTTTTCATTCTCGATTTCTTCGTCGGGCTATATTATACCGACAACCGATGGCGTTTCTTCCGCCACCGCATCATCTTTCTGCTCCTGTCGATTCCATATCTCAACATTATCAACGTCATGCACATCGACCTGAGCTACGACGCCCTCTATTTCGTGCGCTTCATCCCACTCGCCCGCGGTGCGCTGGCGCTGTCTATTGTCATCGGCTATCTGTCGTCAAACGCTGTCACCAGCCTCTTTATGAGTTACCTCTCGATAATGCTACTCGTCGGATACTTCTGCTCGCTCATTTTCTATCAGCGCGAGGCCGGCGTCAATCCTCAGGTCACGACCTACTGGACAGCCCTGTGGTGGTCGGCGATGAATATGTCGACCGTCGGCTGCAACATCTCGCCCGTGACTGTCGCGGGCAAAATAGTCGCCGTCATCCTGCCTGTGTCGGGCATGATTATCTTCCCGCTCTTCACGGTCTATCTCACCAACTATGTCACCAACGCCGTGAAGAAGACGCGCGAAAAATCGTCGCTCGACGACACGACCGACATCTGACCTCCCTACTCTATCACAATCCTGTCGCCGTCGCGAGGAACAAATACATTCCCCGCGTAATACTCGCGCGCCTCAGCCCGGTATCGCTCCTCGCGCCGCGCCGGGTCGCTGTCCTCGCAGTGATATAGCAGCAGATTCTTTATACCGCAGCCCGACGCCACCTCGGCCACATCACGGACCGTGAAGTGATGTTTCTCATAAGGCTTGAAAATCTCGCGGTCGGCATAGCTGCAGAACGCCCCGCACATCAGCCAGTCGGCCCCTGTGGCCTCGGCCATGTTGCGCTCGGTGAGCGACTCGTCGCCGAGGCATACTATCGTCATGCCTGTGTCGAGTCTCATCCTGAAGCCGGTCTGACGCACTCCCTCCGAGCGGCAGTCGAAGAAACTGACGCGGGCGCCGGGCAGCGCGAGCTCCGGCTCCTCGTCGGTGTTATGAAAATCGATCAACTTGTCTATCATATTATAATGTGACTCGAGCAGCGTCAGGCGGCAGATTGTGTCGATGGCGCTGATGACGTCGCTATTGCCGTAGATGGTCATTCGGCCTTCGTAGCCGCTCCAGCGCGCGAGGTTGATGACGCTGCGTATCACCCAAACCGTGCCGAGGATGTGGTCGGTATGAGTGTGCGTGACAAACAGATGCCTGACGTCGGCCACGTCGGTTCCCGTCTCGCGCAGGCGACCGACTATGCCGTTGCCGCCGCCGGCGTCGGTCATCCAGACAAACTGCGGCGTGCGTATCACGAAACAGGTGTTGTAACTGCTGCGCGGGAAGGCGCTACCCGTGCCTAGCATTATCAGTTCTGCGCTCATACTCTTTGGTTGTCTCATTATTTTGCAAAATTAGTCAAATCCGGTCATATTCATAGCCTCGCGAGGCGATGATTTTTAGTCTCGGATGAAGCCGCGCCGTCACTGTTAATTTTGTTACATTCGCGTTGCATCACAATGATCGCTACGGTTTATTGTACGATTTGTAACAATCGTGTAACAGAAAGCATTGTTTTTAATTTCTTTTATTTCAATGCCTTAAAATCAATTTTCGATTATTCTTCATGGATTAACTTTAATTAACGCAAAAACACTTGACAAACCTGAATTCTTCGTAATTTTGGACTGCCGTCACAAACAAAGGACTTCAAAACACAAAATAAAGCAACTAAACATAACCAAAATTCAACTGATATGGGAACCTCGAAATTTCAAAACGACTTGATGAAGCTTCAGAGCAACATGCTTAACTTCGCTTACATGCTGACTTCAAACCGCAACGACGCTTACGATCTGCTCCAGGATACAACCCTCCAAGTGCTCGACAACGAAAGCAAGTATGCCGAGAACACAAACTTCAAGGGCTGGGTGTTCACGATCATGCGCAACATCTTTATCAAAAACTACCGTCGCACGGCCCGCGCCGCCACGATGATCGACACCACCGACAACCTCTACCACATCAACCTCTCTCTGGACTCGGGCATCGAATCACCCGAAGACTCTTACGGCGCAAGCGAAATCGGTGCAGCCATCGAATCGTTCGCCGACGAATTCCGCATCCCCTTCTCAATGCCTGTCTCTTATACACATCTGACGCTGCCGACGATATGCAGTGTG
>CALZQD010000049.1 GCA_945828175.1 uncultured Bacteroidales bacterium
AAATGGAATCGGCCCTATTTTTTTAATCGCTCAAAAACTTTAGCGGACAGTAATAAATTATTTCCTTGTACTGTTTACGTAATGTCTGACCGTTTAGGCCATTGCGTGCGGCAAGAGTTGATATGCTGACGGGGGTGCTTTCAATCTCCCTCTTTTAAAAAAGCCACGAACTCGGCGTTAAGTCGTGTGCCGTCGAACTCGGATACATCCCATTCATAGCTGAATATCTCGCCGGTGGCCTTGTCAAGCCACTTGCGCTTCCGCACATGCAGGTATGTGGCCCGTCCACGTATCGGATAATCCTGTATGGTGCGGTAATCGCCGAATCCGTATGCGATTATGTTACTGTTGTACTTATCTTCGCGCATTTGCTCTTTCTTCTCGTCAAGCCATATGTCAAAACGGGTATCGCTTTTTTCAAATCGATCAATATCGAAGTTGTCTATCAACACTTCGGGGAGGATTGCTCTGAGTAGTTGGTCTGGTTTCATTTTGCAAAGATAACACTATACTCTGACATCTTCCCTCCGCCCACCGGAAAAATCCGCTGACCCACAAAGATTCCTTCAAAAAAGTTTTTATATAACAAAAAATCGCTGATATCTCTATCAGCGATTTCTTCGTGTGATCCGCCTGGGGCTCGAACCCAGGACCCCAACATTAAAAGTGTTGTGCTCTACCAGCTGAGCTAGCGAATCTCCTTGGTTGCTCTGAGTGACTCAGCCTGTGTGTCGTTCTCAAAAGCGATGCAAAGTTATGACTTTTTTTCATTCCATGCAAATCTTTGCCGCGATTTTTTTGAGATATTTTGTCGGCTTCAGCTGCCGGCTTTTTCAACATCTTTTTATTCAGTCCTTTGGAAGCCGCATCACCGGCCATATTTTTTTTCCGTCGCAGTAAGGCCGCCGATAAACCATCGTCGCGGCTCGTTTGTTTTTTTGATATTGAATGTTATGAGAGATGAATACCGAGAGTCGGGAACAGGTGCCGTCAGGCGAGTCTAAACGCCCGGGCAGAGCCGAAAGGTTTGCGGCTGCCCGCAGCAAGTATATGACAGACCGTACGTTTGTCATGCTTCTGTCTGTCGTCGTGGGGCTGCTCGCAGGCCTCGGCGCCTATGTGCTAAAGCTGATGGTGGGCTATATCGCCGACCATATCGTCGGCACGGTCTCGCAGCCCGGTTTCAGCCGGCTCTATCTGCTTGTGCCGGTGACGGGCATAATGCTGACGGTTATCTATCAGCATTATATCCTCGGCAAGAATATCGAGCACGGCGTCAAACGCATGCTCTCGAAAATCGCAAAACGCGACTATCGTCTCGACGGCGACATCACTTACGCTCCGTTGCTGGCGAGCACGCTGACCCTCGGTTTCGGCGGCTCGGCCGGCGGCGAAGGGCCTATCGCTTATGTCGGCGGCGCCATCGGCAGCAATCTCGCGGGTCTGTCGCGCCTGCGACCCTAGCTCGTCTGCGCCATTATAGTCATAGGGGCCGGCGCAGGCATCGCGGGCATCTTCAAGGCTCCGTTGGGCGGGGTGCTTTTCACGCTCGAGGTGATGAGGATGGAGCTCACGGGCTCACTTGTCATCGCGCTGCTGCTCGCGGCCTCGGTGGCGGCGGCAACGGCGTTTATCCTCTCGGGGTATACGCCCGACGTCGTCTTCACGGCGACAGGCCACACGGCTCAGGGCGATATGCTGTGCGTCGCGGTCTTCGGCATCTTCTGCGGCATCTATTCATTATATTATAGCGGCGTCATGGTCATGATGCAGCGCTTCTACGACCGCATGCCGGGCTTCTGGGGGCGCGGACTGCTGTCGGGTGCGATTCTGTCGGCGCTGATTTTCGCTTTCCCGGCGCTGTATGGCGAGGGCTACGGCATCATCGGCCACGTCCTGTCGGGCGACGGTGCGGCTATGGCCGAGAGTGCCTTCGGCAAATCGGGCATGCCGACAGGACTTTCGGTGATACCGATTTCGGGCGCGGTGCTCGCTGTCAAGGCCTTCGCTACATCGGCGAGCAACAGCGGCGGCGGTGTGGCCGGCGATTTCGCCCCGACGCTGTTTGCGGGCTGCGCGGCCGGCGTATTCTTCTCGTCGACTGTCAATTACCTGTTCGGCGCCAATCTGTCTGTCGCCGACTATGCCTTCATCGGCATGGCCGCCGTGATGGCCGGGGCGATACGCGCGCCGTTCATGGCTGTATTCATCGTCGTCGAGATGACGTTCAACCTCACGCCGGTCGTGCCGTTGGCTCTCGGCGCGCTGCTGTCGTTCGGCGTCGTTCGGTGCCGCACGGCCATCGATTTCTATGGCCGCCGCCACGGTCTTAGCGCCTTTGAGTATGTCAGAGAGAAAATCCTCAAAAAATGAGTCGCGGGTTGCTTATTTTTTTGTAAATTTGCCACAGAAAAATAATAAAATGACATTCATCGACATAGCATGTTAGACAGAATCAATAATCTCAAGGCCGAAATCGAATCTTTGGCCGCCTCGACAGCGGAGGAAGTCGAAGCTCTCCGCATCAAATATCTGAGTAAAAAAGGCCTCGTCAGCCAGCTGATGGCCGATTTTCGCCTCGTCCCCGCCGAAAGCAAGCGCGAGGTTGGTCAGGCCATCAACGACCTCAAGGCCAAGGCTACAGATAAAATCAACTCGCTGCGCGACAGCCTTGGCTCGAAGGGCGAGGACCTCAGCGGCCTCGACCTCACCCGCACGCCGTCGGACATCAAGCTCGGCACCCGTCACCCGCTGTCGCTCGTCAAGGAAGAAATCATCGCCATCTTCCGCCGTCTCGGCTTCACCATAGCCGAAGGCCCCGAGATTGAAGACGACTGGCATGTGTTCTCGTCGCTGAATTTCGCCGAAGACCATCCCGCCCGCGATATGCAGGATACATTCTTCATCCAGCGCAATCCCGACGTGCTGCTGCGCACCCACACCTCGTCGGTTCAGTCGCGCGTGATGGAAAACAGCCGTCCGCCCATCCGCATCATCTGCCCCGGACGTGTCTACCGCAACGAGGCCATTTCGGCCCGCGCCCACTGCTTCTTCCACCAGGTCGAGGCGCTTTATGTCGACCGCAACGTGTCGTTCGCCGACCTGCGCCAGACGCTGCTCTACTTCGCCCGCGAGATGTTCGGCCCCGAGACCAAGATTCGTCTGCGTCCGAGCTACTTCCCCTTCACCGAGCCCTCGGCCGAGATGGATATCAGCTGTAATCTCTGCGGCGGCAAGGGCTGTTCGTTCTGCAAGGGTACGGGCTGGGTCGAGATTCTCGGCTGCGGCATGGTCGACCCCAACGTGCTCGAGGCCTGCGGCATAGACTCAAAAGAATATACCGGCTTCGCTCTCGGCATGGGCATCGAGCGCATCACCAACCTCAAATATCAGGTCAAGGATCTGCGAATGTTCTCTGAGAACGATGTCCGTTTCCTCGACGAATTTACAGCGGCACACTGACGTGACCATCGCCGAACGCTATAACGGCGTCATCGACATCTTCGAAAAGGAGATGCCGACGCCCGAAACCGAGCTGCACTACGACAACGCCTATCAGTTGCTCGTGGCCGTCATTCTGTCGGCCCAGTGTACCGACAAGCGCGTCAATATCATCACGCCGCCGCTCTTCGAGCGCTATCCGACGCCCGCCGACCTCGCCGCCGCCTCGCAGGACGATGTCTTCGACCTGATCAAGTCGTGTTCATATCCCAATAACAAAGCCAAGGCCCTCGTCGCCATGGCGCGTATGCTGACCGAGCGTTTCGGCGGCGAAGTGCCGTCCGACATCGACAGCCTCATGGAGCTGCCCGGGGTAGGGCGCAAGACCGCCAACGTCATTCTCTCGGTCGTCTACGACCGTCCGGCCATGGCCGTCGACACCCACGTATTCCGCGTGGCCGACCGCATAGGTCTGACCCGCGGCAGCAAGACGCCCTTCGAGACCGAAAAAAAGCTCGTCAGGAACATCCCCGAAGACAAAATCGGCCGCGCCCATCACTGGCTGATTCTCCACGGCCGTTATGTCTGCAAGGCCCGCAAGCCCCTCTGCGAGGAGTGCGGCGTCAGAAACTACTGCCGCTTTTTTGCCGAACGAAGCAAGAAAGCTGCCAAGACGGCCCAAACCGCCAAGCCAGCTAAGCCCGCCAAAGCCGATAAAACCGAGAAGAAATGATTGAAAGCCTGACGTTCGACCAGAAGTTTATCGACATCATCGAGATGCTCGGCACCATCGCCTTCGCCATCTCGGGCATCAGGCTCGCCGCGGCCAAAAACTTCGACTGGTTCGGCGCCTATGTCGTCGGTCTGGTGACGGCTATCGGTGGCGGTACGCTTCGCGACGTGCTTCTCGACATCCCCGTTTTCTGGATGCTGTCGTATCGCTATCTCGCCGTCACGGGCATCTCGCTCGTCGCCGTAATCATCTTCCGTCAGTTCCTGGTCAAGGGCATGCGCACCCTGTTCATCTTCGACGCCATCGGCTTGGCGCTCTTTGTCGTCGTCGGCATTCAGAAGACGCTCTTCGCCGACTATCCGATGTGGGTCGCCGTCGTCATGGGCATCATTACCGGCTCTTTCGGGGGCATCATCCGCGATATCCTCATCAACGACGTGCCTCTGTTTTTCCGCAAGGATATTTATGCCACGGCCTGTCTCGCCGGCGGCGTGGCTTACTGGCTGCTGTCGCTGACCGAGCTCCCGCTGTGGGTGCTGCAGGGCGGCTGTGCCTTCGTCATCATCGGCCTGCGCGTTCTCGCCGTCCATTACAACTGGTCGCTTCCAATCCTTAAAGTCGACGAAAAATCGCTGCCTGAACAATGAACCGCATCTGCCGTCTGCCGCTCGATTACAAGATGTTGCAGTTCTTAAAATACTGCATCGTCGGCGCGCTCAACACCGTTGTGTGCCTCGGCGTCATCTTTGTCTGCAAATCGCTGCTCGGCGTCAATCCCTACCTGTCGAACATACTCGGCTACGGCGCAGGTCTCATCAATTCATTCCTCTGGAACAAACAGTGGGTCTTCAAGACCCGCGGCGGCTACAGCCGCGAGGCCGTGCGCTTCCTTGTCGGTTTCGCCGTCTGCTATCTGCTGCAGCTCGCCGTGGTCTTCGTGCTCAACTCGTCGCCTTTCGGCCGCTTCGAGGTCGACATCTTCGGCTTCGTCCTGTCGGGCTACGGCATCGCCACGCTCTTGGGCAATGTCGTCTATACTCTCGCCAACTATGTCTACAATCGCTTGGTAACATTTCGCTGACTTATCGATAAAAATCGCCCGTTGGTCGAGTTGATTTGTATTCAGAGGTACGAAATGCTATATTTGCAGGCAAATCAATCATTGTCATGAATATTATCGACGAAGAAACGACAAGAGGAGCCGGCCTGAGCCGCTTTATATCGCATCTCATTGTGATATCGATGCTTTTCATCCTGCCCGAGTTCATAATGAGCTACACCGTGTCTAATTTCACCGGCGGGATTCCATGGCTTTTCTACCTCAAGTCAGCGGTGTTTATCTTCGTTTTCTATATTATTACTGTCCGCTAAACTAAAAAAGGAGAGTCCAACTTCCTGCATGGCAGAGGTTGGGCTTACTTTTTGTACATGACAAGCCCCCTCAGCAGTTTTCAGTATCTTTGGGTGGTGATTCTGCAGCTTCGACAAGCATGATTTTCAGGTCTGCATCGGGTTGATTGAGGAACTTTTCGAGATTGAGGTAATACATCAGAACAATTCGCACGATTGTGGCGAGGCCGGAGAAGCTCCAACGCCTTTTCAGTTTGCTTTGCAAGACTGACAGCAACAGATTTGCGATGAGCGTAACCCAGATCTGGATTTTGATGGCGTTTGCACTTTCTCCATAGAAATATCTCAGAGGAAAGTTCTGCTTTATCTGTTTGAAAAGCGACTCAATCTGCCAACGACGGCGGTATATCGCCACTATCGTCTCCAACGGCATGTCAAAATCATTGGTCAGCAACGAGACGAGTTTGGGAGTCTTGCCTTTCTTGATGTCAACATATGTGATTATCCGTGCGATGTGATTGATGTCATCCTTGCGGAACACCACGACCTGCTCCCGATATTCCATAAGTCCCTGCGGATTCTGATGCATGCAGTCCACAAGTGCCTCGTAATTGAGGTTTTTCTTCATCTTGGTGACATAGACAACGCCGCGGTCGGTCAGTTCCTCGAACTTGTCATAGTTGATGTAGGCGCGGTCCATTGCCGCGATCTCATCACGCTTGTAATGGCTTGGAGCGAGCATGAACGAATCGTTTGTCGCCGCAGATGTGAACTCTACATCGCATGGCACACCTTCATTGGCGTGTATCACTGCATGGACTTTAATGCCGCCTTTCTTTTTGCCTGTCTTCGGATGGCGACCAACGCCCTTGAAAATGGCATTGGAGAACAGGCTTACGGTTGTGGAATCGATGATGCGCAGCCGTTTTATCCATTCTTCCGTGCCGTTACGCCGGCTGTCCGATGAAAGAATGCCCTTGTTGGCTTCGTACAGGTCCCGATAGACCTCCTCAAAGAACTTTTCCGGGCGTCTGGCATTTGCATCCGACAAAGTGCTGCGCTTCGGTACGGTGTCGATGCCCACATGATGTAGTTTGCGGACTTCCGCAGTCATAGATGTCTCTATTTCTCGCAATGAGTCGAACCGCTGTATCACCGCATACAGCATTGTCAGAAGATGGGTGTAGCCGTCGAAGCTCTTTACATACTTCTCCCCGCCGTGTTTACGGCTCATTTCAACTATTTTTTCACGGTTAAGCGACTTTATCAGCTGTCCGTATATCGGCTGTCCGAAGAAATTACTACTTTTGGGCATAGTTTAGACATATGTTTTGGCGAACACAAACTAAACTAAAAGGGCCGACTCCTGCAAATGGAATCGGCCCTTTCTTTCTATTGCCTCCTAAAGTTTAGCGGACAGTAATATTTCTATATAAACTACTACTTTATAATCAACCGCACACTTGCCCGTCGCTCAGGTCTTTGGCGCTTCCTGCTTTATAACCTGATAGTCCTCGTCGCGGCGCTTGTTCTAAGTCAGCTAATCTTTGATTGCTTCGCTCATGCGCCGAGTCCCGAACATCTTGCCAAGCGCGCTGCCAATCCGATGAAATTCAGGCTGCGTATGCTGACATACGTCCTTCGCGACGCCGTGATGATTGTGCTGACGGTCTCTCTCGCCGTGGCCCTGTGGTTTACCGACCGATGGCTCGCCCTCGAGCGCCGTCGCAAGGACCTTGTCGCCGAGCGTCGTGAGTCTGAACTGAAGAATCTCAAGAGCCAGCTCAATCCCCACTTTCTTTTCAACACCCTCAATTCGATTTACGCGCTTATCGAGGTCTCGCCCGACGAAGCCCGCGACGCAGTCCACAGGCTGTCGCAGCTTCTGAGATATGTCCTCTATGAAGACCGTGACAAAGTCGCCCTCAACCGCGAGGTCGACTTCGTCCGTAACTACATCTTGCTCATGGAGCTGCGCCTCGGCTCTGACCGCGTCGAGACCGACATCGACATCGCCGGCCACGAAGACATGATGATTGCGCCGCTGCTCTTCATCGTGCCGGTCGAAAACGCTTTCAAACACGGCAACACCGCCGACCGCAACGACAAGATAAGCATATCGGTCAAAGCCGACGGCGACAAAGTCGTCTGCCGCACGGTCAACCGTTTCCGTGCCGACACCGTCGTTGACCGCGGCGGCGGCATCGGCATCGCCAACCTGCGGCGCCGTCTCCATCTTATCTATGGCGATCGCGCCTCGCTCTCGACCGTCGTGAGCGACGACACCTATACCGCAACCCTCACAATACAACTGACCACCGACGATGGAAACGATTAAATGCTGCGTCATAGACGACGAGCCCTTGGCTCTCAAGCTCATAAGCTCTTATGTCAGTCGCACGGCCGGACTCGAGCTCGCAGGCGCGTATCTCTCGGCCGAGGAGGCCTCGACGGCCATCAGGGCGGGCGAGTTCGACGCTGTCTTCCTCGACATACAGATGCCCGGCGTCAGCGGCATGGAATTTGCCAAGACAGTGCCGTCGTCGACGCGAATCATTTTCGTCACGGCCTACAGCGACTATGCAGTCGAAGGCTTCCGCGTCAATGCCATCGACTACCTGCTCAAGCCCGTCAGCTACGACGAATTTGCCGGAGCCGTCAACCGTGTGCGGCAGTGGAAAAACGGCCTCGACGCCCTCAGCGGCCATGATTCGCAGGGCGAATACCTCACCGTCAAAAGCGAATATCGCCTCGTGCGCCTAAAAATCAGCGACATCGTCTATGCCGAAGGTCTCAAAGACTACATCAAAATCTACACCGACGGCCAGTCACGGCCCGTTCTGACCCTCATGAGCATGAAAACCCTCGAAGGCATGCTACCCGAGCGCACCTTCATGCGCGTCCACCGCTCATACATCGTCAACGTCGACCGCATCACCTCCATCAGCCGCGGCCGCGTCACCCTCACCGCCGCCGAAATCCCCGCAACCGACATCCCCGTCTCTGACACCTACCGCCAAACCCTCCTCGACCGCCTCGCCGACGACTGAAAAATGCCGCTGTCAGCGAAAAAGAGGAACAAAAATCCTCAGTCCGTTCGGGCAGCATTCAACGTAAGAGGCTGCGCCGTAAAATCATAATTACGACACAGCCTCAGTCTTTAAAAACCGTTTCAGCGATTGCTGTTGCGGTCGAGGGTGTTGAGAATGAATTTTTTGAAGCTTTTGTTGCCGCGCGAGGTGTCGCCGATGTGTTCTTCGATGAGCTTCATCGTGGAGTCTACGAGGCAATTCTTGTCGGCGAAGTCGACGAGGTCGAGGGTCAGACGGGCGGTGCCGTTGATGAGGGTCTCGCTGTACCAGACGTAGCGCTCGCGCTCGACGAGGTTGTTGATGGCTAAGATTCGCAGGTCGCGGCCATATTCGGCGCCGGCGTCGTAGCTGTCGAAGGTTTTTATGAGCTTCTTTATCTCGGAGATGCGGGCTTTTGATTTGCGCTGTCCGCGACCGATCTCGCGGAGGATGGCTTCGCGAAATTTCTCGTATAGCTTGTCGGCGTCGGGGTTGAGGAAAAACTCGAAGTAGTCGCGGAACTCCTTGCGAGCGCTGTAAGCCCGCGCGACTACTTCGATAATTTCTTCTTTCGACAGAGCCGAAAGTTCTTTTTTGAGCTTTAGTTTAGACACTATTATTTTTCGTCTTTGAGCCAACGGTCGAACCAGCGGAAGAAGAGTCGCTGCCACATGATGGCGTTCTGAGGCTTGAGAATCCAGTGGTTTTCGTCAGGGAAGATGACCTGTCTCTTATACACATCTGACGCTGCCGACGAAATGCAGTGTGTAGATCTCG
>CALZQD010000050.1 GCA_945828175.1 uncultured Bacteroidales bacterium
TTTTTTAACGTCATTTCCGCCAAAAAGAGTTAACATGTTTTAATAATTATATCTATATTTGCACCTATATTATTTAGGGAACCCGAAGAAACGAAATCAAAATCCTAATTATAAAGACTAACCTTATGAAAATCAAGATCAAGAAGGGCTTGGACCTGAAAATCTACGGCGCTGTCACCGACAGCACCATACATCAGGCCGAGACCGGCAGTGCAGCCATCGACCCCGATGACTTCACGGGGCTGAAGCCGAAACTTGACGTTAAGGAGGGCGATAGTGTGGCCGTCGGCTCACCGCTGATGCACGACAAGTATAGCCCTGAAGTCAAGATAGTCTCGCCCGTCGCAGGCCGGGTAAAATCAGTCGTCAGAGGCGAAAGAAGGAAAATTGAGAGAGTTGTGGTTGAGTCTGACGGCAGCGCCGAAAGCGTCAAGTTTGAGATTCCCGGCAGCTTCACGGCCGAGAACGCCGTCAGGCTGCTGGCCGAATCGGGCCTGCTGGCCGAGATGAGCCAGCGTCCCTACGCCATCGTGCCCGACCCCGCTAAGACTCCGCGCGACATCTTCGTGACAGCGATTGACTCGGCTCCGCTGGCCGTTGCTTTCGAGACATATCTGCCCGAAGACCTCAAGGTCTATGAGGCAGCCGTCAGACTCCTGTCGGCCATCACGCCCGGCAAAGTCTATATCTCGCACCGCGAAGGCTCGTTCTTCGGCGGCATCAAGGGCGCCGAAAGCGTCACCGTCGCAGGCCCCCACCCTTCGGGCAACGCCGGAGTTCAGGCCGCTAACATCGTCCCCGTCAACAAAGGCGAGACGATATGGACGCTCGGCATCGACACCTTATATAGAATCGGCCTCCTCGTAACGACCGGCCGCTGCGACTGCATGACCGTCGTCGCCGTCACAGGCCCCGAGGTCGAGAAACCGTCGCTGGTGAAGACCGTCATCGGTGCTCCCGTAGCCGACGTAATCAAGGGTCTCGTCAAGAAATCAGACCATCACATCAGAATAATATCGGGCAACGTCTTCACCGGCGTCGCCGAGAGCGAAGACGGCTATATGCACTTCCCCTACCGCCAGATCACGGTCATCGCCGAGGGCGACGACGTCGACGAGTTTATGGGCTGGGCATCGCTGAAGCCGTCGAAGGCCAGCGTCAGCCCGACATTCCCCGGCCATTTCCTCGGACGCCTCTTCGCGCCCGACGCCCGTCTCAACGGCGGCCGCCGCGCCATGATCATGAGCGGCGAATATGACCGCGTGGTGCCCCTCGACATCATGCCCGAGTATCTCATCAAGGCCATAATCAGCCACGACATCGACGCGATGGAGAAGCTCGGCATCTACGAGGTCGCCCCCGAAGACTTCGCAGCCGCCGAATATGTCGACACATCGAAGCTCCCGCTGCAGCAGATTGTCCGCGAGGGCCTCGACTATATGCGTCAGAGCGTTGAATAACATCCGATAATAACACCAAAACAAAAATATCACCGTGAAATTTTTAAAAAACTATCTCGACCGCGTGAGACCCAACTTTGAAGAAGGAGGGAAACTGCACGCATTCAGATCTGTTTTCGACGGTTTCGATACCTTCCTCTTCACGCCGTCGACCACCGCGCCCAAACGCGGTCTCCAGATTCACGATGCCATAGACTCGAAACGCACGATGATAATCGTCGTGCTGGCCCTGATGCCGTGTTTCTTCTTCGGCATGTATAATACAGGCTATCAGCATCAGCTCGCCCTCGGGCTCGACACGTTCCCGTTCTGGGACATGATGCTCTACGGCTTCCTGTCGATTCTGCCCAAAGTCGTCGTCGCCTATCTCGTCGGCCTCGGCATCGAATTTGCCTTCGCGCAATGGCGCCACGAGGAAATCCAGGAGGGCTTCCTGGTCTCGGGCATACTCATACCGATGATTCTCCCCGTCGAGACTCCGCTGTGGATGATGGCCGTGGCCGTGGCCTTCTCTGTCATCTTCGTCAAGGAAGTCTTCGGCGGCACAGGCTATAACATCTTCAACGTGGCTCTCGTCACCCGCGCCGTGCTCTTCTTCAGCTACCCCGCGCAGATGTCGGGCGACAAGGTATTCGTCGCCACAGGCAAAGCTCTCGGCTACGGCACACCCGTCGTCGACGGCTATACCTGCGCCACGCCTCTGGGCCAGATTGCCACACACAGCGGCGGCGCTCTCGAGCTCACGGGCGCAGCCGGCGAGCCTATCTCGGCATGGGACGCCTTCGTCGGCCTCATCCCCGGCTCATTCGGCGAGACTTCGGTCATCTGCATCTTAATCGGCGCAGCAATTCTGCTCTTCTGCCGCATCGCCGACTGGCGCATCATGCTGTCGGTCGTTGTCGGCGGCCTCTTCATGGGCTGGATTGCCAACACCTTCGAGACACCGACCTACCCCGCCTCTTATCTGTCGCCCGTCGACCAGCTGCTCTTCGGCGGCTTCGCCTTCGCAGCCGTGTTCATGGCAACCGATCCCGTCACGGCGGCCCGCACGACGACAGGCAAATATATCTACGGCTTCCTCATCGGCGTGATCGCCGTCATCATCCGCACATATAACAACGGCTACCCCGAGGGCGCAATGCTCGCCGTGCTGCTGATGAACGCTTTCGCACCACTCATCGACTACTGCGTCGTGCAGTCTAACATCCGCCGACGCATGCGCCGCACTCGTATCAACTCAAAAACAGCATGACCATGAACAAGCAAAGCAATACATATACGATAATATATATCGTGGCGCTCGTCGTGCTGGTCGGCTCGGCGCTCGCATTCACGGCAATGTCGCTGAAACCGCGCCAGCAGGCCAATCTCGATGCCGACAAGATGCGTCAGATCATGGCATCGGTCCATCTCACCGCCGACAAGGGCGAGAGCATCATCGACATCTACCGCAGCCACATCACCGAGAGCTTCATCATCAAGGAAGACGGCAGCCGCGTCGACGGCGATGCCTTCGATGTCAACACGACGCTCGAGAGCAAAAAGCCCGCGGCCGACCGACTCCTGCCTGTCTATGTCTGCGACCTCGGCGACAAGGGGCTCAAATATATCGTGCCCGTCAACGGCGCCGGCCTGTGGGGCCCAATCTGGGGCTATGTGTCGTTTGACAGCGACGGCTCGACCATCTACGGCGCCTACTTCGCCCACCAGGGCGAGACTCCCGGCTTGGGCGCCGAGATTGAGAAACCTGCCTTCAGCAATCAGTTCGACGGCAAACACGTCTTCAAAGACGGTCAGTTCAAGCCCGTCAACGTCATAAAGGCAGGCCAGAAACCGACCGACGGCGAAGACTATGTCAACGCCATCTCGGGCGGCACAATCACCAGCAAGGGCGTCGCAGCCATGCTCGATGACTGCCTCACACCGTATAAGAATTTTCTGTCAACTTTAAACAAATAAGCCATGGCCGAAAAAATTGATTACAAAAGCGTACTGTTCAATCCGTTCTCAAAAAACAATCCGGTAATTGTCCAGATCTTAGGCATCTGCTCCGTGCTCGCAGTCACAGCCAAGCTTGCCCCGGCAATGGTCATGGGTATCTCGGTCATCGCCGTCCTCGCGTTCTCAAACGTGATTATCTCACTGATCCGCAACACGATTCCCACCAACATACGAATCATCGTGCAGCTCGTCGTTGTCGCCGGCCTCGTCGTCATCGTCAGCCAGCTGCTGCAGGCCTATGCCTACGACGTCAGCAAACAGCTGTCGGTGTTCATAGGTCTGATTATCACCAATTGTATTCTGATGGGCCGTCTCGAAGCCTTCGCGATGGCCAACCGCCCCTGGGCCTCGTTTCTCGACGGCATCGGCAACGGCGTCGGCTATGCCATCATACTGATAATAGTCGGCTTCTTCCGCGAACTGCTCGGCAGCGGCACACTGCTGGGCTTTCAGGTCGTGCCCGACTCGTTCTACGAGGCCGGATATGTCAACAACGGCCTTATGATACTGCCGCCGATGGCGCTGGTCACCGTCGCCTGCATCATCTGGGTACACCGCAGCCGCAACAAAGATCTTCAGGAACCATAAATCAGACAATATAAACGCGAATTATGGAAAATTTCAATCTGTTCATAAGGTCGATTTTCGTCGACAACATGATATTTGCCTACTTCTTAGGCATGTGCTCGTTTTTAGCGGTGAGCAAGAACGTCAAGACCGCCTTCGGACTCGGCGTCGCCGTGACGTTCATGCTCGTCATCACGCTTCCAATCAACTACCTGCTCGAGACTTATGTGCTCAAGGCCGGAGCGCTGTCGTGGCTTGGCCCAGAGTATGCCGACATCGACCTTAGCTTCCTGTCGCTGATACTCTTCATCGCCGTCATCGCCTCGATGACCCAGCTGGTCGAAATGGTAGTCGAGAAATACAGCCCGTCGCTCTACGCGTCGCTCGGCATCTTCCTGCCGCTCATCGCCGTCAACTGCGCCATCCTCGGCGGCTCGCTGTTCATGCAGCAGCGCGATTTCCCGAGCATCTGGACGGCAGTCTGCGCCGGCGGCGGCTGGGGTCTCGGCTGGCTACTGGCAATCACAGCCATCGCCGCTATCCGCGAACGCATCGCGCAGTATTCAAACATCCCCGCCCCGCTCCGCGGCGTCGGCATCACTTTCATCTTAACCGCCTTGATGGGAATAGCGTTCATGAGCTTTCTCGGCATTAAAATCTGATAGGACATGACAACGCTCAACAACATATTGTTGCAATCGACAACAAGCCTCACGCTCATCACAGGCGTAGGCATCTTCCTGCTGATAACGCTGCTGTTGGTGATCATTCTGCTGATAGCCAAGAAATATCTCGTCAACACCGGCAACGTCACCATCACCATCAACAACGACAAGAAACTCGAGGCCACATCGGGCAAATCGCTGCTCTCGACCATGGCCGACAACAACATCTTCCTCCCATCGGCCTGCGGCGGCAAAGGCAGCTGCGGACAGTGCAAAGTCAAGGTCGTCGAAGGCGGCGGCGAGATACTGCCGACCGAGACCGTCCACTTCACCCGCAAGGAAATCAAGGAAGGATGGCGTCTCGGCTGCCAGCTCAAAGTCAAGGGCGACCTCAATATCGACGTGCCCGCATCGGTGCTCGACGTCAAGGAATGGGAGTGCGAGGTCATCTCGAACCGCAATGTCGCCACCTTCATCAAGGAGTTTATCGTCAAGCTCCCCGAAGGCCAGCACATGAACTTTATCCCCGGCTCATACGCCCAGATTAAGATTCCGACATTCTCGATGGACTACGACCGCGACATCGACAAAGACCTCATCGGCCCCGAATATCTGCCGGCATGGGAGAAATTCGGTCTCTTCTCGCTCAAGTGCAAGAACGAGGACGCCACAATCCGCGCCTACTCGATGGCCAACTACCCCGCCGAGGGCGACCGCATCATGCTCACAGTGCGCATCGCAACACCTCCGTTCAAGCCGAAACCCCAGGTCGGCTTCATGGACGTCAACCCGGGTATCGCGTCGAGCTATATCTTCACGCTCAAACCCGGCGACAAAGTGCTGATGAGCGGCCCTTACGGCGACTTCCACCCGATTTTCGACTCGAAGGCCGAGATGATGTGGATCGGCGGCGGCGCCGGCATGGCCCCGCTGCGCTCGCAGATTATGCACATGACCAAGACGCTCCACTGCACCGACCGCGTCATGAACTACTTCTACGGCGCCCGCGCCCTCAACGAGGTCTTCTATCTCGACGACTTCCTCGCCCTTGAGAAAGAATTCCCCAACTTCAAGTTCCATCTCGCGCTCGACCGCCCCGACCCCGTCGCCGACGAAATCGGCGTAGCCTATACGCCCGGCTTCGTCCATCAGGTCATCTACGACACATATCTCAAAGACCATCCCGATCCCGAGGATATCGAATACTATATGTGCGGCCCCGGCCCGATGAGCGCTGCCGTCAATAAGATGCTCTACAGCCTCGGCGTCGAGCCCTCGTCAATCCACTACGACAACTTCGGCGGCTGACAAAAGCCGGCCTGACGCCATATGCGGCGGTCGCCCTGCGGGGAGGCCGCCGTTTTTTTATCCTTATATGAGCATAATTGACATAAAAAGACTAAATTTGTAGAAATTTAATAAGACAACTATGCCTAAAACCAAAAGCAAAAAGAGCCCGAGTTATAGCGAATGGCTACCAAAATCGTGGATCGGGAGCAGATATGAGCTGACTCTCAATCGATTGATGAGCAGACACCTGAAACGTCAGCTCGGATTTTTCCTTGTCGTCACGACCATTATGTTCGTGGTTCTGTGGGCTATAGGTCTTATTATAAACCTCAAATATGAGCGCAGCACCGACGAAACCAACTGGAACCTTTACACATCGTTCGTTCAGCTGACAAACCCCAACTCGCTTAAGGACGGCCATTTCTTAGACTGGTTCTACGGCATCATCGTCACCCTCTTCGGCCTCTTCGTCGTCAACGGCATCGTCGTCACAGTGCTCGTCAACTGGCTCAGCAATCGCCGCAGCGAGTATGAGAACGGTCAGGCGCGCTACGACATATTCAAGAAATCGAAATTCGCCGTCATCATCGGCGGTCACCCCGTCGTCGCCAGCCTCATCAAGGAGATGAAAGAGCGACGCGACTACGACTACATCCTCATCCAGACCAAGCGCGACCCCGAGGACCTGCGCCGCGAGCTGTTGTCGGTGCTCAAAGACGCCGCAGACCTCGAGTCGGTCATCATCTACTTCGGCGAACGCACGTCGAAAGAAAATCTCCTCGAGCTGAATCTCGAATTAGCTAAGGAAATCTTCATCCTCGGCGAGGCGCGCGACATCGACGGCACCAGCCACGATGCCCTCAACCTCAAGTCGCTCAATCTCGTCGGCGAAATCGTCGGCCAGAAAGCCCACGACGTCGCACACCTCGAAGTCAAAACAGGCGACAGCGCCGATGACGCCGCTCAGACGGCTGCCCGCAAGACAAAGGTCTACCGCCCGATACCTTGCAACGTCATGTACGACCATCAGTCGAGCTTTACGGCCTTCCAGTTTACCGACGTCGAGCTCAAAGACAAGGGCAAACTCAAATTCATGCCATTCAACATCTATGAGATATGGGCCCAGCAGGTCATAGTCGACGAAAACGACCGCTATCTGCCGCTCGACGGCGAAGACGGCATAGGCTTTGACTCGTCCGAGCGCGTCCACTTCATAATCGTCGGCATGTCGCGGGAAGGCGTCTCGATGGCCGTAGAGGCCGCTCACGCCTGCCACTTCCCCAACTTCCTTAACAAGAAGCTCGGCCACCCGCGCACACTCATAACATTTATCGACATCAACGCCGACCGCGAGATGAACTACTTCAAAGGCCGCTTCAACGCCCTCTTCGAGCTGTCGCGCAGCCGCTACGCCGACGCCGCCTCAGGCAATCTCGCGTACGACTGTCCGCCTCACATCGACCCGGTCGCAGAAGGCCAAAAGCGCGCCCCCGAGGCATGGGTAGAGCCGTGGAAGACCGACCCGTCGTCGCCTTTCAACGCCAAATATCCCTACGACATGCTCGGCGACAACTTCATCGACGTCGACTGGGAATTCATCAAGGGCGACGTCGCCGACCCGGCTGTCAGACGCTACCTCTCAGCCGCCGCCACCGACAAGAACTACAAGACGTCGATAGCCATCTGCATCCCCGACGACGCCGCAGCCGCTTCTGCCGCGCTATATATGCCCGAGGCTGTCTACACCAACTGCCTGCAGGTGCTCGTCCATCAGAATTCGACCGGCGCTCTCGTCAACGACCTCGCCAGCGGCGTAACTATCAACGACAACGATAAATTCCGCCGCTATGCCCGCCTGCGTCCTTTCGGCATGCTCAAGAGCTGCCGTATCCTGAAACACCTCGACCAGACGATGCCGGCCATGATCAACTACGTCTACACGAATAAGGACATCGAAAGCATCGACGACGAGATTGCATCAGGTCCTGACAAAGGAAAGCCCTCGCAGAAAGCCGTCGACACCTTCGTCGACATGATGCTGCTATGGCAAAGCCTCGGCAATAAAAACGGCAAGAGCCGCATCGCCTCGATATGGTCGTCGCTCTATTCAGCCAACTCCATACCGGTCAAGCTCAGGTCGATCGGCATCGCCGGCACTAAAGATGTCAGGCCGATGACCGACGAAGAGAAAAAACTCCTCGCGCTGACCGAGCACAACCGTTGGAACGTAGAGGAGCTGCTCATCGGCTATCGCCCTGTGCTGCCCTGCGAACTCCCGGCAGAATCAGCCGACCCCGAAGCCTTCAAAAAGGCCGTTGGCGGCATGAAATCGGCTCTGAAGGCCCGCCACGTCCATATCAACCTGCTGTCGAACGAGCGTCTGCGCGACATGACCCGCGACATCGACCTTTGGGACAACGACTGGGTTCCCGAGCAGGAATCATCGAAACCCTGGGAATATGACATCTTTATTATCAAGAATATACCTTATATAATAAAAGCAGCCGATAAGATCGAGAACAAGACCCTCCTGTGGCCCGAAGATCTCAGCAGATATATCGGCTCCGAACAATAAACGTTCAAACATGGACCGTCACATACACTACCCTACAGCCGAGCTCAAAGCCGACCTCAAATATCTCGAACTGCTGTCGCGCTCGTTCCCGACGATTGCCTCGGCAAGCACCGAAATCATCAACCTCGAGGCTATCCTCAACCTGCCTAAAGGCACTGAGCACTTCCTCACCGACATCCACGGCGAATACGAAGCCTTCCAGCACGTTCTCAAAAACGCCTCGGGCACGGTAAAGCGCAAAGTCAATGAAATCTTCGGCACCACCCTGCGCGAGGCCGAGAAGAAAGACCTCTGCACCCTCATCTACTACCCGCGCGAGAAACTCAAGCTCGTCAAGCAGCACGAGAAAGACATCTGCGAGTGGTATGAGATTATGCTCAACCGCCTCGTCAAGGTCTGCCAGAGCGTTTCGTCGAAATATACCAGTTCGAAAGTCAACAAAGCTCTGCCCAAAGACTTCAGCTACATAATCCAGGAGCTGCTACACGAGACCGAGGCCGACTCCAACAAGCAGGACTATTTCAAGCAGATTATCTCGACCATCATATCGACGCGACGCGCCGACGACTTCATCGCCGCCATGTGTGAGCTGATACAGCGTCTGGCCATCGACCGTCTCCACGTCATCGGCGACATCTACGACCGCGGCCCCGGCGCCCACATTATCATGGACACCATCTGCGCCTACCACGACTACGACATACAGTGGGGCAACCACGACATACTCTGGATGGGCGCCTACGCCGGCAACGACCTGTCTCTTATACACATCTCCGAGCCCACGAGACGTAGAGGAAT
>CALZQD010000051.1 GCA_945828175.1 uncultured Bacteroidales bacterium
GTGTATGGGTATAGATATACTACAAAATTAATTTAAATATCTATTAAAAAGCCTTAAATGTGAATTTTGCGACGGCACTTTAACTTTTTTTTATAGGGTTTTCAGTGCGAAGCACCCTGACATACGGGTATTTCGATGCTGAATCGGGTGAGGCCGTCGCTGTCGGTGCGCAGCGAGAACCTGAAGCCGTGCTTGCGCAGCACTTCTGAGATAAAGGTCAGGCCGATGCCGTGGCCGTCGGGCTTGTTGGTGAAGAATGGCGTGAAAAGCCGCTCTCTGACATCATCACTGATGCCGGCGCCGTTGTCACAGATGCATAACTCGATTAAACCGGTAGATTTAAAGCGCGTGGATATTTTTATAAGCCCTTTTGTTGTGACGGAGGCTATGCTCTCCGAGGCGTTTTTGACAATGTTGATTATGACACGTTCAAACATCGCGGCGTCGAGTAAGACTTCGGTGTCGCCGCAGCCGGCGGTGAATTCGTAGCATGAACCTGATGTCCCGGCCATGCGTTTCAGAAACGGGCCGAGGCTGTCGATAAAGTAGTCTAAGGCTACCGGGCCGCGTTCTGGCTGCGAGAGCTTGACGACATCGGCATACCGGGCTATGAAATCGCCGAGAGTCTTCGCCCGGGAGGCGCAGGCGTCAATGAGCATGGGCATGTCGTCGTCAGCCGATTCGAAATATGACGCGAGTATGTCGAATGCTGACGACAGCCCGGCGACGGTGTTGTTGACTTCGTGCGAAATATATCTAATGACCTTGCCGTATGTTTCTTTTTCGGCGGCGGCTATGGAATCGCTGATGTCGTCGATGATATAGAAATCATGGCTGATGCCGCAGTCGATGAAGTCGAGGTGGGTGCATCTGAGCGTGTGAAAGTTCTCGGTTCGGAATGTCACGGTCTCGCCGAGCGGGATGTTCAAGAGATTCCGGCAGCCGGCAATCTGTGCGGCGGTCTTGCCGCTGACATCGGCATCGAGTGACAGCAGTGATGCGGCTGCCGGATTGACCATTTTGACACGGTTGTCGTTGCCTGTGATTATGACACCCACGGGCGCGCGCTCGATGAGTATGTTAAGGAAGTGGTTCTGCTCCTCGAATCTGATGCGCTGGTCCTTGAGCTTTTCGAGCATCATGTTGAAGACCTCTGTTATGCGGTCGACCTCAGGCTGTCCGACAGGTCGCAGGCGCGTGTTCCAGTCCTGAGCCTTGAGCAGGTTGAGACCGTCAGAAAGCGCGTTGAGCGGCCTGATTATCTGGCGGTAAAGTACTATGAGAAGAATGATGTTGACGACCGTGGCGGCCTCGAGAAGGTAAAATTCGGTGTAGCCGGTGTCGTAGTCTTTGCCTATCATGAAGGCCCAGACCGACAGTTGTGCGGCGGCAACGATGAAAAAGAGCCATTTAATCCTCATCGGTCGTTTTTTTGTTGAGGCGGTATTTGTCGATGCGGCGGTAGAGCGATGCACGGCTGAGACCGAGCTCTGAGGCCGTGCGGCTGATGTTGCCCTCGTTGCGTTCAAGAGCCGAGGCGATGACCCGGCGCTCGTTGCCGGCGATGGTGTTGTCGCCCGACGCCGGCTGTGCCGCTGTCGTTCGGCAGCAGTCAAAACTGTCGGCCGTGAGCGCGTCGCCGCTGTTGACAAGCACGGCGCGCTCGACCATGTTTTTGAGTTCACGGATGTTGCCGGGGAAATCGAAGGCGCTGAGGCGGCGGTAGGCCTCGTCGGTTACCCGCGGCTTTTTAAGCCGGCTGTCGGCGCAGAGGCGCTCGATGAAGTGGTCGGCCAAGGCGGCGATGTCGCCCCGGCGCGAGCGCAGCGGCGGCAGCTCGACGGTTATCAGATTGATGCGGTAGAAGAGGTCTTCGCGGAAGCGCTTTTCAGCGACCATGCGCGGCAGGTCGGCGTTGGTGGCGCAGATGACGCGGACGTCGACCGTGTGCGTGCGGCTAGACCCGAGTGGCTCGAAGCGGCGCTCCTGCAGGACGCGCAGCAGCTTGACCTGGCAGTTCATGTCGAGCTCGCCAATCTCGTCGAGGAAGATGGTGCCGCCGTCGGCAATCTCGAAACGTCCGGCGCGGTCGGTCACGGCGTCGGTGAACGCGCCCTTCTTGTGGCCGAACATCTCGCTTTCGAAGAGGGTAGAGGGCATGCCGCCGAGATTGACCTTGACGAAAGGCTTGTCGCGGCGGTCGCTGTTATAGTGGATGGCCTCGGCGATGAGTTCCTTGCCTGTGCCGCTCTCGCCGGTGATGAGCACCGAGGCGTTCGTCGGGGCGATGCGGGCGACGGTCGCGAGCACTTTCTCGAGCGCGGGGTCGTGGCCGACGATGCCGCGGCGGTCGAACGCGCCGACGGTCTCGTCCTCGGGTTTGCTGCCCGTGCCGAGTTTGAGCGCCGTGGCGATGCTGTCGAGCAGGCGCGCGTTGTCCCACGGCTTGGCGATGAAGTCAAAGGCACCGGCCTTTATGCCGGCGACGGCGAGGTCGATGCTGGCCCAGCCTGTCATCAGGATGACGGGCGTCGACGGCGCGAAGACCTTGATCTGGCGCAGCAGCGTCAGACCTTCGTCGCCCGTGGTGAAACGCGAGAAGTTCATGTCGAGGAGCGCCAACTGAGGTGTCTCGCGGCGCACTTCGGCTATGGCTTCGTCGGGGTTCGAAGCCGTGCGCGTCGTGTATCCGGCGCGTTTGAGCAAAACGGTCATCGAGGCCCTGATGGCAGCATCGTCGTCGATTATCAATATCATAGAGCAAATTTAGTCAAAAAGGTCAGTTCTTCAAAATATTTTCAAAGTCGACTTCAATCGGGCTGTCGGTTTCATAATCCCAGAGCGTGATGCTGCGCAGCTGATAGTAATAGTACCAGTAGTAGAACAGCTCGTTGAAATACTTCGAGCGCGCCGAGTCTTTGTTGTCCTGGGCGTCGTTGAGGTCGAGAGCCGAAATCTTGCCGACCATGAAGGTCTCGACGCTGCTGTCGTAGCGCTTGACGGCAATCTCGTTGGCTCGCGATGCAAGGGCGAGCTGCTGCCGCTGGTTGTTGAAGCGCTCGACGAGCACAAACAGGTCCTGACGGAAGTCCTCGCGCTCTTTCTTTATACGGTTGACGGTCAGCTGATGGTTGCTTTGCGCGACCTTCACCTGACCGCGGCGCTTGCCCCAGTCGACAAGGGGTATCGATATGCCCACCTCGACGATGCGGTTGTCCTTGAGTCCGCGGTAGGCATAGCCGGCGCGGTCGGCGACACCTGTGTAACCGACCTGGGCGAAGAAGTTTATCTCGCGCTGCTTGGCCTTGGCCTGCGCCACGGCATACTCCGATTCATGGTAGCGCCGCATGATGTCGAGATAGAAGGTGTTGTTCTCGAGCGCGTGGCCGAAGGCGTTGTCGAAGGCGACCTCTACGTCGCGCGACTTTTCGGGAATGACGGGCACGAGCTCGACGTCGGCGTCAATGTCGAGGAATGAGCGCAGACGGAACATGCAGCTCTTGACCGTACTCTGATAGTCGGTCAGCGTCGACTGCGAGTTGAGAAGATTGAGTTCGATCTGCAGCAGGTCGTTCTCGCTTATCTTGCCCATCTCGCGCTTGGCCTTGGCGACGTCGTAGAGGCGCCGGGCATTCTCGACGTTCTGCAGGGCGCTGCTTTCGTTTTCGCGAGCCGACAGCAAGTTGAAGAAATACTGTATCGCCGTCATGGCGACCTCCTCGGTGGCGCTGATGTAGGCGGCCTTGGCGGCGCGGTATTTATAGGGCTCGATTTTGTGTTTCCATTTGACGTCGTTGACGCCGAATATCGGCTGGTTGAGTTTCAGGGCTACGGGCACCGACATGAAGCGGTTACCGACGTCGCCGCTGAGCTGGCGCATGAAGTCGAGCGAAGATGTCAGCGATATTGTACCGCCGGTGAGCCAGATGCGCTGTTCGAGCGTCAGGGCGCCTTTGATCATCAGGTTGTCGTCGCGCAGGAAGGTATAGCTGCCGTCGTCTTTCTGGTAGGAGCTGTAGCGGGTATTGTAGCTCGGGGCCGTCGCCGAAAAGCTGATTTCAGGCAGCAGGTCGGCCTTGAACGTGCGGTATTCCCAGTAGGCCGATCTGAGTTCGTTGAGAGCGACGGCGGCGTCGACGCTCTGGCGGCGTGCCATCGCCACTGCCTCGGCCAGAGTGATTTCTCTGGTCGAGGCATACCCGGCGACAGCAATCGTCAGGGCGATGAGCGAGCATAAGAAGCGTTGTTTCATTTTACGCGGCGTCCGTCGAAGAAGTTGATGATGCGGTCGGTCTGGCGCGCCTGGTCGGCGTTGTGTGTGACCATGACTATGGTCTTGCCGAGGTCTTTGTTGAGATGATGGAGCAGGTCCATGATTTCGGCACCCATCTTCGAGTCGAGGTTGCCGCAGGGCTCGTCGGCGAGGATTATCGACGGATTGCCGACGATGGCGCGGGCGATGGCGACGCGCTGCGCCTGGCCGCCCGAAAGCTGCGAGGGCATGTGGCCGAGGCGGTGGCTCAGGCCGACGCGCTCGAGCGCCTCACGCGCCAGGCGGCTCTTGTCTTTGGCGCCGTGGCGGTAGACAAGGGGTATCATCACATTGTCGACGATGTTGAGTGTGTTTATCAGGTGGAAACTTTGGAAGACGAAGCCCAATGTCTCGTTTCTCAAACGGGCGAGAGCCTTGTCGCTCATGCCGTCGACGTTTTTGCCTTTGATTTCTACAGTGCCCGAGGTCGGTTTGTCGAGCAGACCCATGATGTTGAGCATCGTCGATTTGCCGCAGCCCGACGGGCCCATGATGCTGACAAACTCGCCTTCTTCGATTTCGAGGCTGACATCATCGAGAGCGCTTGTCTCGATGTTTTTGGTCTGGTATATCTTGCTGATGTTCTGAAGTTTTATTATAGAAGACATAATGCGTGGATTTGAGTGGTTGAAAAAATATATATGTTTTTTATTCGTCGCGCAGGGCGTCGACGGGATTGATGCGGCTCAGTTTGAGTGCCGGCAGGAGGGTGCCGATGATAACGCAGATTATTATGAGGGCATAGACAATAAGCGATACGATGCCGAAATGCTCCCAGAAGTTGCTTACCCAGTTGTCGATGACATTGAGAGACATATTGTTGACAAAGCCGAGGTCGAAGCCTTCTTTGAGGGCATATTGCAGATAGAGCAGGTCGCCGATGATGAAAGCAGTGGTAGCGAGGACGACGCTCTCGCCGATAAGCATCTTGATAATTTGGGATTTCAATGCTCCGAACGAGCGCAGTACGCCTGTCTCTGATACGCGCCGGCGAGTCTGAAGCCAGAAGCAGCCGACCGTGCCAAGGATGAGGTTGATGAGGAAGAACGAGCACAGTATCATTTTGATTTTGCGGTTTGACGCGATGCCGTAGGTAAACTCTACGTTGTCGATAAGAGCCTGTTGCTCGGCAATTTTGTTGAGCCTGAAATTGCCGATTGACAGTTTGTTGCGGCGCTCGGGGCCGAAATCGGCGACAAATTGCTTAGGGTCGACGCCCGGAGCGAGGCGCACCGTGTAGGCAAATTCGTCGAAATCGGTATTGTAATCAAAATATCGGTCTTGTTTAAATATGAGACAGCGGCTGCGCAATATCGACTGATAACGCAGACCTTTGACGACACCGACGATGGTTGTGTAAGTTGTGTCTTTGCCGTCGCGCGAGACTGTGATGAATTTTTTGCCGAGTGCGTTTTCGTCAGGCCAGAACAGTCTGGCATAGTCTTCAGTGACGATTATTTCGCGTGGACCGATATTGAGCCGTGACAGCTCTTCGGGCGAAGGGCTGCCGGGGGCTGATTCTATGCCCATGGTTTCAAAAAATTTGCTGTCGGGTTCATACTGTACACTGATTATATTTTTGACAAGAGTATCGACTGCGGGATTGCCTGACCGAAGCTGATCCCAGTAGTTGCTCGATGAGTTGAGAATAGGATTACTGCCGGCAAAACAAGCTGATTCGACTTCGGGAAGTGATTCGAGATAGCGGGCTATCTTGGCCGAGTTTGCGACATTGGACGCCGAGTCGGCTTCTTCGGCCTTGTATTCGGCCGCGTTCTCGGGCAGAGAGATAAACGAGAGGTTGACAAGGCGGTCGGCGTCATAGCCTAATGGCTCGTTGCGGTCAGAGATGCTGACAGCCACAGGGTCGATAATTTCCCAGGCGAGGAAGGTGACGATAATCAGTTCGGCAAAGAGCCAGCCGTTCTGAGCGCGGCGATGCCACAGGTTTTTGAATATTATCTTCATCATGGCTTATTGCTTTTCTTTTAGAGATGAGACAATCGGGTGTTTCAGCGAGCGCCATGCGGGAATGAGTCCCGACAGGAGATTGAGCACGACGCAGACAAGGAATGAGAAAATGAAGACGACGGGGGCGAAGAACATGTCGGTCGTGACAGATATGCCGCCCGGAATCTCTTCGGGGAAGGTATCGAAGATCGAGAAGAGCCAGTCTGATGTGGCGTTGATGAAAATCCATGTCAGGACGAGGCCGAGGACACCGCCGACGAGCGTCAGCAGCAGATTTTCCCAAAGTACCTGACGCAGCAGCACTCCGCGCGTCGCGCCGAACGACTTGCGTATGCCCAGCTCGGCCGAACGCATGTCCATGCGGCTCGAGATCATGCCGCTGAGATTGAGTGCCGGGACGATGAGAAGCACAAGAAATACGATGAGTTTCTCTTTGATAACGTCCCACCAGCTGAAATCTTCATCGCTCGGATACATAAAGGCGTTGAGCATATGTGGCATAGGCTGTTTCCATATCTCAAGTGTGTGGCCCGGGTTGCTCGATGTCTCGACGCGTATGATTCCGTCGACCTCGGCTTTTAGCGCGTCACCGTCCTTGGCCTTGAAGAAGACAATGAAGTTACCGGCAAAATCGCTGCCTGTATTGGCGTCATAGCCTGCGAGCGATGTGTAAGGTATGTATATATCGGCGAATGAGTTGTAGTTGACACCCGACCCCGGCTTGACAACGCCACTGACGCGATAGGGCACGTGGTTTAGAATTATACTTTCGCCTTCGGCGTCTTCGCGGCCGAAAAGCTTGTCGGCGAGGGGCTCCGTGATGACAGCCGTGCGCGAGCCGCTCTCGAAATCTGCGGCGCCGAAGGGACGGCCGGCTTTGAAATCGAACTTGAAGAGGTCCCACCAGTTGTTGTCGACGGCCTTGACGACGACTTGCAGACGGCTTTTGTCGGTTTTGTCGATATAAAAGTCCTGCCAGTTGTCATACCAGGCCGTTGTAACGTCGGCGTTTTTGACGTTATAGATTTTGTTCTTCAAAAAATTGTAACTGAGACGTGATTCAAACCATCCAGACTCGCTTTTGTCTCTTATTTTAGAGAAATAGTAAGTGTCGTTGCGCTGAGTCTCCGGATAAACAGGGGCGATCTTGACGTAGTAGATGATGGCGAAGGCCGTCGTTGTGGCTATGGCGAGGGCTGTGCCGACGACATAGATGCCGGTGAAGAGACGGTGTTGTTTCATCATCTGCCAGGTCTGTTTGCAGTAGGTTTTAAACATGATGAAAATTGATTGATCTATAGATTGTTATTTGACTTTTATAGAAGGAGTGTTGCCGAAACGGCTCATGTCGTCGACGACGACGCGGTCGCCCGGTGTGAGGCCGCTTATGACTTCGATATAGTCAGGTCCGGCAAAACCGAGGTTGACGTGGCGCAATTTGAGTTCGCCCCCGCCGTCGAAGACATAGAGATCATAGTCACGCGGACCTGTATAGAAGCGTATGTTGGGAATCCTGACGACGTTCTCTTTCAGACCGCTTGAAACATGAATATCGGCCTTGAGGCCAGGGCGGAGCATGGCGGCGCTGTCACAGTCGAGTGCGACGCTGAACGAGAGAGTACCGTTTTTAGAGGTCGGCGTGACCGAGGCTACGCGGCCTTCGACATATTCGCGGCCGACCTTGACCTTGGCGCGGTTGCCGGCGCGGAGCTGTGCGGCGTGAGAGTCGGCCATCTCGCCTTCTACCTTGTAGTGGCCGAGATCGGCGATGACGGCTACCTGCTGTCCCTGGGTGACCTGAGCGCCTATGCGGTCGACGACTGTCGAGACAGTGGCGCGGCGCGGTGCCCGGATTTCGGCCATGTCGAGAGTGCGCGAGGCTTCTGAGAGCTCTTTGTCCTTGATTTCTATCTCGAGACGTTTCAGCTCGATATCGGCGTCGGCGCGCCGCGTCTCGTTGGCGAGCTGCTGTTCGAGCTGCTGATATTCGAGCAGTCCTGATTTGTAGGCGAACTCGACCTCGCGGACGCGGTCTGTGGTGCCGCTGCCGATGCTGTCAAGATACCGTTCGTTGGCAAGCTCGACGCGCAGGCGGTTGAGTTTCATGTCGGCGACTTTGATCTGCATCCTGAGGTCGCCCAGACGTGTGGCGTTGGCAGCGCGGAGCTGCTCGAGCTGAAGGCGCATCATGGCGAGCTGGTCGAGCTGTTTGTTATATTCGTTGCGGGCGGTCTCGAGGTCGAGCAGCAGCAGCGGAGTGCCGGCATCAACGATGTCGCCGGGACGGTGGTAGACCTCGATGACGCGGGTCGTCAGTGGAGAGTTGATGATTTCCTCGAAAGCCGGCTCGACGCTGCCGTAGCCCGTGACCGAGGTGTTGACGTCGCCCCGGTCGACGCTGACGAGCGTGAGTTTGTCGAGGCTGACCGACGTGCGGGTCAGCTTTGATGTCACAATGCCGGCGACGATTACCGCGGCTGCGATGCCGCCGTATATTGCGAGCCGCTTAAGGCGGGCTCGGCGTAGCTGTGATTTCGGTATTTCTCTGTCCATTTGGTACGATGTTTTGCCATTATAAGTGACAAATGGCGTGCCAAACGGTTAATCAATTGAAATATAGAAATATAAATAAACGTGCGGGTGTCCGATTCCGAACACCCGCACACTTTTATGCGTTTAAAGCGGTCAGTTGCGTTCTTTGATGAGGCCGCGGCGGTAGGCGGCGAGGAGCTTGTTGAGGTCGACGATCTGGCGGGCGAGTTCGCGGCCTTTGTCGGTGTCGCGTACGCGCATACGGTCGGACTTATGCTCGCTGACGACGGTGTTAGAGACGATGTCGAGGCCTTCTTCGATGGCCTTGATCTGCGACTCGAAGGGCTCGTGCTCGACGAGCTGGAAACCGCGCGAATGGTAGACGAGCGTATACCCGGCGATGCCTGTCCGGGGCTGATAGGCTTTCGAGAAGCCGCCGTCGATAACGAGGCGCTTGCCGCCGGCCTTGACGGGATTCTCGCCCTTGAGAGTGCGCACGGGCACATGGCCGTTGATCTGTCTCTTATACACATCTCCGAGC
>CALZQD010000052.1 GCA_945828175.1 uncultured Bacteroidales bacterium
TCTCTACGGTCGAGATTGTGCCGATGTTGAATTTCTCCTGAAGCACCTTGAGGATGTCGGGCGTAAAGAAGGCGGGAATCGTCGGGCCGCTGTGGATGTTCTGCACTCCGAGCGACAGAAGCGCCAACAACACGATTACGGCCTTCTGCTCATACCATGCGATATTGTAGACGATAGGCAGGTCGTTGACGCTCTCGAGATTGAAGGCGTCTTTGAGCGCCAGGGCGATGCGCACGAGCGAGTAAGAGTCGTTACACTGGCCTGCGTCGAGCACACGCGGCACGCCCTCGATGTCGCCGAGAGGCAGCTTGTTGTAACGGTATTTGGCGCAGCCGGCCGTCAGGATGACGCAGTCTTCGGGCAGAGCCTCGGCAAAGCGGGTGTAATACTCGCGCGAGGGGAAGCGGCCGTCGCAGCCTGCCATGACGACAAACTTGCGTATCTTGCCGCGCTTGATGAGGTCGATGATTTTCGGCGCCAGCTCGATGACCTGATGGTGGGCGAAGCCGCCGACAATCGTGCCGTGCTCGATTTCGACAGGCGGCTCACACCGGCGGGCGCGCTCGATAAGCTCGGTAAAGTCTTTCTTGCCGTCGCTCGAGGTCTCGATGTGGTGGGTGCCGGGCATCCCGACGACGCCGGTCGTATAGACGCGGTCGAGATAGGTGCAGTTTTTACGCGGCGGCACGATGCAGTTCGACGTGAAGAGGAAGACGCCGTTGAATTTCTCGAATTCGTCGGTCTGGCGCCACCATGCGTTGCCGTAGTTGCCTGCGAAATGAGGATATTTCTTGAATGCCGGATAATACTGGCCGGGCAGCATCTCTGAGTGGGTATAGACGTCGACGCCCATGTCGCGGCTCTGTTCGAGCAGTTCCTCGAGGTCTTTGAGGTCGTGGCCGCTGATGAGGATGCCGGGACGGTTGCGCACGCCGATATCGACCTTCGTTATCTCGGGATTGCCGTATGTTTCGGTGTTGGCCTTGTCGAGCAGGGCCATTACGTCGACGCCGCCGCTGCCGACTGCAAGGACGAGCGGCAGAAGCTCGTCAACGCCGATATCTGCGCGGGCTGTCTCGGCCATAGCGTTCTCGATGACGGCGTAGACCTCGTCGCTCTCATAGCCGAGGTTGGCGGCGTGGCGGGCGTAAGCAGCCATGCCTTTGCAGCCATAGATGGCCAACTGCTTGAGTCCGCGGATGTCGGGGTCGGCGTCGGCGAGAACGCCGGTGACGTCCTTGTATTCCTCAGCCTCGTCGGGCGCGGCCGTGAAACC
Organism: uncultured Bacteroidales bacterium; assembly: GCA_945828175.1. GTDB lineage: Bacteria > Bacteroidota > Bacteroidia > Bacteroidales > Muribaculaceae > CAG-873. Next base: position 1,277 of record CALZQD010000052.1, read on the forward strand.
GACATGGGGCAGCTCGGGCAGCTCGACGCCATGCTCTTTGGCCACGTCGATGAGGCTGTCCTTCACCTCGAAAGCGCGCTTGATATAGTCGTCGAGCGACGCATTGTCGAAGTTGGCGTTGGTGATTGTCGTAAACAGCGCGTCGATAACTTCGTGGCTTGCCTCGCGCGAGGCCAAGCCTTTGGCGCGCAGCGCACGGTTAACGGCCGACACACCGCGCACGGCATATAGCAGAAGATCCATTCTCGCCGAAGTCTCGGGCCGTTTGCCGCAGACACCGACTATCTCGCAGCCCTTGTTGCGGGCTGTCTCCTGGCACTGATAACAGAACATTTCAGGTTGCTTATCCATATCTGTCTTTATTTAAATGTGTTATACTTTGCTTGATCTGATCTTGACGAGCATCACTTTCGAGTCGGCCAATGCGTCGACGCTGTGGGTGACGCCCTCGCCCATAAGCATGAACTCGCCTGCCTTGATGACGTGCGGTCCGCCGGCGACGGTAAACCTCACTTCGCCTTCGACGACATAAACCATCACTTCGGCCGGCGCGAGGTGCTCGGCTAATGACTGTCCTGCCTTGAAGGCAAGCAGCGACACGCCGCCCTGTGAATTCTCGAAAATATTTTTGAAATGAACCTTGTCGGCGCCGCCTTCGACCTGCGCGGCGAGCGCATTGACTTCTCCGAATTTATAGTCTGTATTCAACATAGCTGGTTAATGTTTTAGTTAAGAAACTGGTATCAACAGCATATAAACATCGTGCCGGCGTATATTGTTCACAAAAGCCGCGGCTGCGTCATAGGTCGTATGTGGGGTGAATCAGTGTCCTCAGTTGGCGCGGGGCTCGCGCGGCATCAGCTGCCAGGCGCGGTAGTGTTCGCCGAGCATCCTGACGTAGCGGTGCCAGTAGGCGTCGTCGCTCAGCGACAGCAGCATGGTCTTGTCAGAGGGGAAGTCGGCGACGGCCCAGCTGCTCTCGCGCAGCTCGTTTTTAAGCTGCGGAGCGGTCCAGCCGCTGTAGCCGATGAAGAATCGCAGCAGTCCATCGAGAGGATAACCGCTGTTGACATAGTCGATTGCCGCGTCGAAATCGCCGCCGAGCCACAGGCCGGGGGCAAACTGCTTGGCGCCGGCAAAGACTTCCTCGCCGAGAGTGTGCATAAACACCATGCGGTCGGGACCCAAGGGGCCGCCGCAGTAGACCGGCACGTTGCTGTCGGCCGAAACGCCGTCGAGATAGCAGTCGAGCGTGTGGCCGGTCTTGTTGTTCATCACCAGACCGAGCGCGCCGTCGTTCTCGTCATAGTCGACTATGCTGACGACAGAGTGATTGAAATATGCCTCTTCAATGAACGGGTCGGCAATCAACAACGAGCCCTGGCCGACTCTCGCCGCCCTCGCAGGCACATTGAACAGGGTTGTGGTTAAATCTCTCATGTCGCTTTTATGTTAAAGTGTTACAATTCTATAACAAATCAAACACAAGGTTTGATTAAAGCGCTTTAAATTAATTTGAAAAGCAAGAGACGCCGACCCGGCATTTCGCAGGGCTGACGTCTCTTTTTTCTTCTAACCGTTTAATTTTATCTGGCGATTACTGTTTGATGCGCTCAACGTAGCTGCCGTCGCGGGTGTCGATGCGCACCTTGTCGCCGATGTTGCAGAACAGGGGCACACGCACTTCGGCACCGGTCTCTACAGTTGCGGGCTTGAGGGTGTTGGTCGCTGTGTCACCCTTGATGCCGGGCTCGGTGTAGGTGATTTCGAGGACGACGCTGGTCGGCATCTCGCAGGTGAGGATGGTGTCGGTGGCTGCGTGAACCATAGCCTCGCAGATGTCACCTTCCTTAAGGAACTGTACGCCGTCGATGCTCTCGCCGGGGATAGCTACCTGCTCGAAAGTCTCGGTGTGCATGAAGTTGTAGCCCATATCGTCTTTGTAGAGATACTGGTAGGGACGACGCTCGATGCGAACCTCCTCGACCTTGACGCCCGAGTTCCAAGTTTTGTCGATTACACGGCCGGTCTTGACATTTTTGAGTTTGGTGCGCACGAAAGCCGGACCTTTGCCGGGTTTTACATGGAGAAACTCAACGATAAAGAAGTAGTTGCCGTCGATGTCAAGGCACATACCGTTTTTAAAATCAGCTGTTGTTGCCATAAAAAAGTCTTATGATATTTGTTTAAAGATTTATGATTCAAGAGTTTAAACATAAAATTCAAGCGTCACCGACGCTTTTGCGGTTACAAAGTTACAAAACTCAGCCGATTTTTATGATATAAACAGGCAAGTTTTTGGCTGAAATTCAAGACAAATGCTTAACTTTGCTAAACAAATCGGTCGTCAGGCGACTTATGCCGGCGACGTTTCAATTGTCACAGGATGAACGAAGAAGCACTTAGCCAGATGTATCTTAAAGACACGGCGTTCCAGAAACTGATGCAACGCCGCATCTTTAACGTACTTCTAATTGCATCGCCCTATGACGCCTTCATGATGGAAGAAGACGGTCGTGTCGAAGAACAGCTCTACTTCGAGTATGTATCGCTAAACCTCAGCTCGCCCCCGCGCGTGACCCGTGTCTCAGACACCGCCGCGGCGCTCGAGATGATAAAGAGCATCAACTTCGACATCGTCATCACCATGCCCGCCATAGACATTAACGAGACTATCGAGGGCGCCGCCGCTATCAAGGCCCTGCGCCCCGACATACCCGTCGTCGTGCTCACGCCCTTCTCGAAGGAGGTGTCGCGGCGTCTGAGCCACGCCGACCTGAGCCATGTCGACTACGTCTTCAGCTGGCTCGGCAACATGGACCTGCTGCTGGCCATTATCAAGCTTATCGAAGACAAGAAAAACGCCGACGACATCGACGAAGTCGGCGTGCAGATGCTCCTGCTGGTCGAAGACTCGGTGAGGTTCTACTCGTCGATACTGCCGACGGTCTACAAGTTCCTGCTCAAGCAGTCGCTGGTCTTCTCGACCGAGGCCCTCAACGAGCACGAGCAGCGTCTGAGAATGCGCGGCCGACCCAAGGTAATGCTCGCCCGTGACTACGAGGAGGCCGTCGAGCTCTTCGACCGCTACCGCGACCATATCCTCGGCGTCATCAGCGACGTGTCGTTCAAGCGCGGCGGCGTCAAAGACAGCGCCGCCGGCCTCAGACTCGGCGCCTACATACGCTCGCAGTCGCCCTACCTGCCCATCATCATCGAATCGTCTGACACCGAGAACGCCAAGCGCGTCGGCGACTTCAACGGCGTCTTCCTCGACAAGAACTCGAAGAAGCTCCCCGTCGACATGGGCGAGGCAATCATGGCCAACTTCGGTTTCGGCGACTTCATCATCAAAGACCCCTCCACGGGCGACGAGATCATGCGCATCAAAGACCTTAAGGGCATGCAGCGCCAGATTTTCGACATCCCCGCCGACGCCCTCTACCGCCACGCCCAGAACAACGACATCTCGCGCTGGCTCTACTCGCGCGCACTCTTCCCCATCGCCGAGGTCATCAAGCAGCACCGTTTCAAGTCGCTCGACGAGGCGCCCGCCGTCAAGCAGCTTTTCTTCGACCTCATCGTCAAATACCGCAAGATGAAAAACCGCGGCGTCGTCGCCGTGTTCAAGAAAGACCGCTTCGACCATTACTCTAACTTCGCCCGCATCGGCGAGGGCAGCCTCGGCGGCAAAGGGCGCGGCCTCGCTTTCGTCGACTCCATAATTAAGAAAAATCCGGTCTGCGACAACTTCTCGGGCCTCACGATTTCGATACCGCGCACGGTCGTGCTCTGCACCGACATCTTCGACGAGTTCATGGCCTCTAACCGCCTCTATCCCATCGCCCTGAGCGACGCCTCAGACGACGAGATCCTCGCCGCCTTCGTCGCCGCCCGCCTACCCGAGAAGCTCATGGAAGACTTCTTCGCCCTCTTCGAAGTCATCGACCGTCCGCTCGCCATCAGAAGCTCGAGCCTGCTCGAAGACTCCCACTATCAGCCATTCGCGGGCATCTACTCGACGTATATGATACCCTGGACGCCCGACCCCTACGAGCGTCTCAAGATGCTGAGCGAATCAATCAAGGGCGTCTATGCCTCGGTTTTCTTCAAAGCCAGCAAGGCATATATGTCGGCCACGAGCAACGTCATCGACCAGGAGAAGATGGCCGTCATCATCCAGGAGGTCGTCGGCGACTATCACGGCGACTACTATTTCCCGTCGTTCTCGGGCGTGGGCCGCTCGCTCAACTACTACCCCATCGGCGAGGAGAGCATCGCCGACGGCGTCGTCGAGATGGCTGTCGGACTCGGTAAATATATCGTCGACGGCGGCCTGAGTCTGCGTTTCTCGCCCAAATATCCCGAGCGAGTTCTCCAGACCTCGACCCTCGACCTGGCCCTGCGCGACACTCAGACAACCCTCTACGCCCTCGGGCCCGACAACTCCGAGATGCGCCTGTCGTCTGACGACGGCTTCAATATCGTCAAGAAATCAGTGCAAGACTTCGCCGGCACCGGCGCCCTGCGCTATCTCGTCTCGACCTTCGACCCCGCCGGAGGCATGCTCTTCGACTATGAGATGCCGGGCCGCGGACGCCGCGTCGTCACCTTCGCCAACATCCTGCGCGACAAGGTCCTGCCCCTCGCTCCGGCCATCGACTTCATGCTCAAGAACGGCCAGACCGAGATGCAGCGTCCCATCGAAATCGAGTTTGCCGGCATCATCAACGACAAGCCGACCGACCAGGGCATCAAGGGCCACCTCTACTGGCTCCAGATCAGGCCTATCATCGACAAGAAAGAAATTGTCGACGACAGCATCGTCGACATCGACAACTCGCAGCTCATACTCAGCAGCAACACGGCCCTCGGCCACGGCAACATCGACGGCGTAGCCACGATTATCTACGTCAAGCCCGACAGCTTCAATTCGGCCGACAACCCCGCCATCGCCCGCGAAATCTCCGAAATCAACGCCCGCATGGTCAAGGAAGGCAAAGGCTATGTGCTTATCGGCCCGGGCCGCTGGGGCTCGAGCGACAGCGCCCTCGGCATACCCGTGCGCTGGCCCGACATCGCCGGCGCAAGGCTCATCGTCGAGTCGTCGCTCGACAGCTACCGCATCGAGCCGAGCCAGGGCACTCACTTCTTCCACAACCTGACATCGTTCGGTGTCGGGTATTTCACTATCAACCCATTCAGCGACGACGGCTTCTACGACACGGCCTACCTCGACTCGCTCGAGGCCGTGGCCGAGACCGCCCATCTGCGCATTATCGAGTTCGACACCCCGCTGCACATCGCCATCAACGGCCGCCGCGGCGCAGGCGTCGTCTTCAAGCCGGCAGCGCCCGACGACAACAATCCGAAACATTAAAACACCACGACAATGGCTATCATCCAAAAACTGAGACATTATTTAGGCTTTGACGACGAAAACGACGAAATCTTCGCCGACAGCGACGAAGACAGCGAGGCCGCGACAACGACCGCGACAGCCGCCGCCAACACCGAGGCCATCCCGACCGAGACTCAGACCGGCCGCAGCGATGAAAACCTCACCGCCGACATCTTCACCGCCGTCGTCAGGCTCTTTAACGAATCTCTGCCGCCATTCCTCAAGGAGACCGTCGACACCGACGCCCAGAAACGATATATCCTCGACAGCCTCGACAGCTCGCTGCGCCAGCGCCTCGCCGCCGTCGAAAACGAGGCCGCCCGCCGTGCCGAGGCTCGTTACAGTTCGGAGCACTCGTCGCTCCGCGCCGAAATCGACACTCTCAAGAATAAGAGCCACGACCTCGAGCAGAAAAACTCCGAAATACGCCAGCAGCAGCTCAGCGCCGACCGCCAGAAACGCGCGCTCTCAGACCGCGTCCACGATCTCGAGTCGCAGATCGCCTCGCTCGAAGCCGAGCGCGAGCAGTATGACCTCGAAAACAAGAGCCTGCTCAACAAAATCAAGGCCGCGGGCGTCGTCGAAAACGACACCGAACGCCTGCGCGCCGAGCTCGAGACACTCCGCCGGCAGCTCAAAGAAGGCGCCGCGGCCTCTGACAACGCCGCCCTCGCGAAGCTGACGGCCGAAAACGCCGCCCTCACCGAGGCTCTCGACACCATCAAGGCCAAGCAGGACATCGCCGACGCCATGGTCGACGACATGCGCAAGAAGACGTCAGACCTGCGCAAGGAGCTCGAGGAGAAAGAGCAGCTCCTTGCCGCAGCCAATAAAAAGGTCGAGGAAGCCGAGCAGCTCCGCGCCGAGTTCGCCGCCGTCGAGCAGCAGATGTCGCTCATCGAGGAGGTCATCGCCAAGCGCGACAAAAAAATCGAGTCGCAGAAGCAGAGCATCGCGGATCTCGAAGCCGAGGCCGCCTCGCTGCGCGACACCATCGTCCGCAATCTCGCCGTCCAGGCCGAGAACGAAGAGGCCCTGCGCCGCCGAATCGCCGACCTCGAGGCATCGCCCACGACGCCCGTCGTCCTCGGCGACATCGCGAGCGAAGCCGACGAAACCATCGCCGACGACAACCTCGTCTCGCCGAAAATCTCCGACACCGACCTCATCGAGATTGAAGAGAGCTTCAGCCTCGGTCCGGTCATCGAAGCCACCGACACAACCCGCGTCGTCGCCGCCAGAACGGCCCGCGAGTCCGAGGGCGACGAGTCGCGCAACAGCTCGCGTCGGCGCCGCCACGACAATGACAACGACGCCCAGATGTCACTATTCTAACCGTTAAAAATCCCCCATTCATCCTATGACTAAAAAGACAATTGTCATAATTCTTGCGGCTCTCGCCGGCCTCACCGCCGCCGAGGCAAAAAATCCCGTCGTCGACGACATCGCCCCCTATGTCTATCCCGCCAACCGTCCGGCATCGCCCGCCAATTTCGTTTTCATGCCCGACGGAGCGAGCTATCTCGTCATCTCGCCCGACCACCGCGGCATCGACCGCTTCGACACCGCATCGGGCAAACTCATCGAGAAGTATTTCGACGTCACCACGACACGCGAGAATTCGGTCGAAGGCATCTCGGGCTTCGTCCTCAGCCCCGACGCCTCGAAGATACTCGTCTACAACAACGACACGCCGGTCTACCGCCGCTCGTTTACGGCCGAATACTATGTCTACGAAGTCAAGTCGCGCATCCTCAGCCCGCTGTCGCAGAACCACAAGCGCCAGCGCTCGCCGCTCTTCTCGCCAGACTCGCGCATGGTGGCCTTCGTCAGCGACAACAACATATATATAAAGAAGATCGACTATAAGAGCGAGGTCGCCGTCACAACCGACGGCAAGATAAACTCGATTATCAACGGCGTCAGTGACTGGACCTACGAGGAGGAGTTTACCACTACCTGCTCGATGACCTGGGCGCCCGACAACTCGACGCTCTGCTACATTAAATATAATGAGACCGACGTCCCGGCCTACACGATGCCCATCTACTGGTCGGCCTGCGAAAGCAACACCGAGAACGAGCTCTATCCCGGCTCTTATACATATAAATATCCTGTCGCCGGCGAGCCCAACTCGCGCGTGTCGCTCCACAGCTACAGCGTCGACAACCGCAAGACTACCGACATCACTCTGTCTGACAAAGCGATCGAATACATTCCCCGCATTGCCTACGCCCCCGGCTCGTCGCTGATGATTGTCGCTACCCTCAACCGCGACCAGAACCGTCTCGAAATCTACAGCGTCAACCCCAAGTCGACCGTCGTCAAATCGCTCTATGTCGAAGACTCGAAGGCATGGATTGCCCCCGAGACCTACGAAGATCTCGTCCTCGAGGCCGACGGCTTCGTCATCAACTCGTCGAAGAGCGGCTAC
>CALZQD010000053.1 GCA_945828175.1 uncultured Bacteroidales bacterium
GAATTAAAGATATATTGTGAAAAGATCTCGTAGCATGGCTTCAGCAGCTGTGTGACAGTCATGAGAGTCGGCTCACGCACCGAATATCCGGCCTCGGCCGGCAAAGATATTTGAGATTAAATAGTTGTTTTATAGATAATTGTGTATTTGTAACGGGGCTGTCGGGAGACAGCCCCGTTATCTGTCTCGCCCCGGGGCGAAACTGCTGTTGTGATTGTCGGATTTTATGATTATTTTTGTCAGTTAAAACTCGTAAATTTTATGACAGACCAGGTAAAAGTCAAAATAGTCAATACGTCGGGCAACAGTCTGCCCGAATATGCCACGCCGTCGTCGGCCGGCATGGATGTGCGCGCCTCGCTCGACGCCCCGATGACAGTCGCCCCCTTCGGCCGCGCCCTCGTGCCGACAGGCCTGAGGGTCGAACTCCCCGAGGGCTACGAGATGCAGCTGCGTCCGCGTAGCGGGCTGGCTCTCAAACACGGCATTACCCTCGCCAACACCCCCGGTACGATCGACGCCGACTACCGCGGCGAGATCGGCGTCATCGTCATCAACCTCTCGCAAGAGCCGTTTGTTATTAATAATGGCGACCGCATCTGCCAGATGGTGGTGACGCGGTATAGCCACGTCGAGTGGGTCGAGAGCCCGAGCCTCGCCGAAAGCGAGCGCGGCGAAGGCGGTTTCGGCCACACCGGCAGACAATGATAACCGGCAACAGACCAGAGAGATGACCAACAGGATAGGACATAAGATAATGCTCGGGCTTGTGGCGGTGCTGCTGCTCGCAGGCCTGTGGTGGCCCGCTTCGGGAGCAAAGTTGCGCGACATCGACCGCCGCGCAGAAAAAAACAAGGCCGCCTATATTTTCATGCAGAGCCTCGACGCCTACAACGGCGCCGACAATAACCTCTACAGCGAGCTGCTCGACGCGGCATATGCCGCCGACCCGTCGGACAATCACCTCAAATGGCTCAAGGGCGAGCTGCAGGTGCTCCTGGCTGTCGACAGCGCCAAGACCGCCAACGGCTTCAGGATGATGATGGAGAGTTTCTCGCAGAAGCCCGACGACTACTTCAAGGGCGCCGAGCTCTTCTCGCTGACCTCGCGCCACTATCGCTTCGGCGATAACCTGCGCGTGGCCGAGATGCTCAAGCGCGAATTCCCCGCCCGCAACGAGGCGACCCATATGCTCGCAAACGCCTATCTCGCAGCGGCGATGCGCGGCGACACGACATACCTCAGCCGCGCCGTGGCCCTCTACGACAGCCTCGAGGTGGCCTATGGCCCCAACTTTGTGCTGACAAACTCGCGCATACGCGCCCACGCCGTCAGAAAAGACACGGCCGCCATCATCGGCGAGCTTGAGCACCTCTACCGCGAGTCGCCGGGCAGCGCCGAGACGAGCATGCAGATCGGCGAGATCTACCGCGCCTTCGAGATGCCCGATTCGGCCCTGAAATACTACGACACGGCCTGCCGCCTCGATTCGGCCAACGGTCAGGCGATACTGCTGCGTGCCAATCTCTACCTCGAGCGCGGCGACAGCGCCACGTTCGACCGCGAGGTCTACCGCGCAATAAAAAGTCAGGACCTCGAGGTCAAGACCAAGCTCGACCTCGTCCACTCATATGTCATCATGCAGCTCAAGGACTCGGTCAACCACTCGCGGGCCGACGAGATCTTCGATGTCATCCTCGATGTCAACCCTGGCGAGTATGACGTCCACCGCCTTTATGCCGACTATCTGGCGGCCATGGGCGAGCGCTACCGCGCCGGCGAGCAGATGCTTTATGCCGTAGGCCTCGACGGCAGCAACCGCGAGGACTGGCTCGGCACGGCTCAGCTCTTCGCCTCGGTCGACAGCCTGTCGAGAGCCGCTTCGGTGCTCGATGAGGCGCGCCACCGTTTCCCCGACGACCTGCAGATGACGACTGTCGAGGCAAGCATCTACTATCTCGACAAGCAGTTTGACAAGGCCGTCGACGTCATCTGCGCCTTCGACACCGCCACAATCAGCGACCGCGAGGATCTGTCGCAGTACTATTCGACCAAGGGCGACATGCTCAATGCTGCCGGGCGCCGCGCCGACGGTCTGAAGGCCTACGAGCGCGCCTTGGCTGCAAATCCGTTCAACTATATGGCGCTCAACAATGTGGCCTACTACTACGCCGACACCGACACGCTGCTCGATGTCGCCGACCGTTATATCAAGACGGCGATACGCCACGATCCCGACAACGTATCGTTTATCGACACCTACGCCTGGGTGGCCTTCAAGCAGGGCGACCTCGAGACGGCGCGCCGCTATATCGACCGCGCCATCGACGAGACCGATTTCGACATGGACGAGGATTCGATTGTCATGTCGATCGATTCTGTCGCCGAGGTCGTTGCGCCTGATACGGTCATCGTCGAGGAGCTTGTCGAGCCTGTCGTCGCCGGCGAGGCCTCGGCCGAGGTTTACGACCACGCCGGCGAGATTTACAACCGCATCGGCGACCGCGACCGCGCCCTGCGTTTCTGGGAGAAAGCCCTCGACCTCGACCCCGAGAACGCCGTGATTAAAGAGAAAATCGCTAAAATCAAGAAAAAGAAATGATTATAAAGAAACATATAGCACCGCTAACCGCCGTCGCCCTCATGGCCGCGGCTATGCTCGGCGCCTGCAGCTCGTCGAAAAAAGCCGCTGACGACCGCAATCAGCCCGCGTCGGAGGTCAATGTGACGCCCGTCGCCTCGCCGACGTCGGTCATAACGACTCTCGCCGAGGGCTATGGCGACTGGAGCGACGTATCGATGCCTGTCAAGGTCAACCTGCTCGAACCCAAATATATGAGCGTCTCGGGCAAGGCGGTGATGGTGCGCGGCAAAGAGATTTATGTCTCGCTGCGGGTGCTCGGCTTCGAGGCCGGCGGCATCTATGTCGACCGCGAGTCGGTGTATATTTACGAGAAGCTTCACAAGGTCATGCTCGCCGAGCCGATGTCGCGCGTCAGCCGAGCTACGGGCCTGACTCTCGGTGATATACAGGATGCGATCCTCGGCCGCGTCTTCGTCAGCGGCGAGGGCACGCTCGACGCCTCGTCGGTCCGACGCTTCAAACTCAGCGCCGCCGACGGCCTGATTGCCATGGCGCCCGACAAGAAGCAGAAACACTTCGCGTGGCTCTTCAACGTCACCGATAGCGAGCAGCCCTCGCTGAGGTCGCTCACTGTCGATGCCGCGGGCATCGCCATGCTCGAATGCACATATACACAGGCGTTTGAAACCGTCGCCGGCTTCGTCGCCCCCGGCGTAACCCTCGACGCGGCCTACGGCAAGCGCAAGGTCAAGGCCGGCCTCGACTGGTCGCTTTCGAAGGCGCAGTGGAACTCCGGCGCCACGACGCGATGGAAGAAGCCGCGCGGCTACACCCGCCTTGACTTCAACAAGATAGTCAGGATGCTGGCGAAAGAGTAGGGCGTCGAAGTCAAAACAACAGTAAACCAATCAGATGAAACGCATTATATACATATTGATGGCAGCCGCCGTCGCTTTAGCCCCCGCCGACAGCTTTGCCCGGCGGCAGAAGCAGCGCAACGCCAAGTCGGTCAAGCAGGAACAGCGGGCCACGGCCAAGGCGATAGAGAAGACCAAGAGCGACATCACCCAAAACGACAAGGAGACGCGGCGCCAGCTCAACCGCCTCAACTCGCTCACGGCCGAGATTGACAGCCGCAGCCGCGACATCGCCTCGCTTGAGGAGCGCCTCGCCGCCATTGACCGCCGCCTGACCGTTGTCGGCGACAGCATCACCTCGCTCGAAGGCAGCCTCGGCGCGCTGAAGACGTCATACGGCAAAACTCTCCGCGATATACGCCGCCGGCGTCAGGCCATGAACGATTTTATGCTTGTGTTCTCGTCTGAATCGTTCAACCAGGCCTACCGCCGCGTCAGATACCTGAAGCAGCTCGACCGCTGGCAGAAATCTAAGGCCAAACAGATTGCCGAGCAGAAAACCGAACTCGAGCAGCGTCGCCAGGCTCTTGAAGGGCTGCGGCGCGACCGTGCCGCGATGCTGGCGCAGCTGTCGGCGTCGCAGAAGGCTCTCGAAACCGACCGCGGGCGCACCGAGGAAATCGTCTCGTCGCTGCGACGTCAGGGCAGGTCGCTCAAAAACGTTCTCGCTGAAAACAAGCGCCGCATGCAGGCCCTCGATGCCGAACTCGACCGCATCATAGCCGAGGAAGCCCGCCGAGCCGAAGAAGCCCGTCGTGCCGAAGAGGCCCGCAAGGCCGAGGAAGCCCGCAAAGCAGAGGAGGCTCGCAAGGCCGAGGCCGCCCGCCGCGCCCGCGAGGAAGCCGAGCGCAACAAGGCCATAGCGTCTGACACGGCCAAGGATAAATCGAAGAAAGACAAGAATAAACCCGTCGCCAAAGAAGAGAAAAAGCCGGTCAAACCGGTTGAAAAGCCTGTCGAAAAGCCCGTCGAAAAGAAGAAACAGTCGGATTTCGACGCTATGGCCGAGGCCGACAGAAAGCTTACGGGCAGCTTCACAGACAACAAGGGGCGCCTGCTCTTCCCCGTCGCAGGGCAGTATAAGATTGTCGGCATCTTCGGCCGCACGAGCCATCCCGACCTGTCGCGCGTCGAGGTCAACAACAGCGGCATCGACATCGAGGTGCCCTCGGGGGCCAAGGCCCGCGCTGTCTTCGACGGCGAGGTGTCGTCGGTCTTCCGTGTCAACGGCTATCATAATGTAGTGATGCTGCGTCACGGCTCGTATCTTACTGTCTATGCGGGCATTGACCGCCTTGATGTCAAGAAGGGCGACAAGGTCAAGGCCGGACAGACGCTCGGCACGATTTTCACCGACGCCGATGACGACAACCGCACGATACTTCACTTCGAGGTGCGTCGCGAGCGTGAGAAACTTAATCCGACCGATTGGGTCAGGTAGGCGATGGGCGACGGACGCAGTTTCGGCCACAGTGTTTCGGCTCGGGTGCTGAAGGCTTTGGGTATGTTTGGCAGCGTCCAGATTGTCAATATCTTGTGTTCGGTCGTGCGCACCAAACTGCTGTCTATTTGGGTCGGTCCGGTCGGCGTGGGCCTCAACGCGCTCTTCGACAACACGAGCGAACTGGTCTCGTCGTCGACGCAGCTCAATCTGCGCCAGAGCTCGGTGCGCGATATTTCGGCGACTGAAGACGAGCAGGGGCGGCTGCTGATGGCGGCCGTGGTTCTGCGCTGGGGGTTGTGGCTCGGCCTCGCAGGCGTGGCCGTGATGGCGCTCCTCGCACCGGTGTTCAGTTATGTTTCATTTGGTAATCAAGATTATACATTGCAGTTCGTGCTGCTGTCGACGCTGATTGTAGCGCTCGGGCTGTCGAATGCCTATATGGCTGTGCTGCAGGGCTTCGGCCTGCTTAAAAAGCTTGCGCGCGGACGACTCGTCAGCGGCGTCGTCGCCACCTCGCTCGCCATACCGGCCTACTGGTTCTGGGGTCTCGCGGCGATAGTGCCGGTGCTGATGATCTATAAATTCACAATCATGGCGGTCTACCGCTATGAGATGCGCACGCTGATGCCGCAGTTGCCGCATCCGACTCTGACACAGGCGTTCAGCCTCGGACGCGGATTCCTCAAATTCGGCGCCTATATCACCTTTGCCAACCTCTTCATGGTCGTGATTCAGTATATCTTCTCGGTCTACCTCAACCGTACGGTGTCGACCGAAGAGCTCGGCGTTTATCAGGCGGGTAATACGCTCGTTTCGTCGTATATAGGCTTCATATTCACGGCTGTGTCGCTCGAATATTATCCGCGTCTTGCGGCGCGGGTCAAATCGCTGTGGCGCATGTCGGTGACGGTCAACCACGAGGTCGTCCTGCTGCTGTGGGTCATAGTGCCGATGCTTGGCGTTTTCGAATGCTGCTCTGCCGTCTTCATCAGATTGCTTTATAGCTCTCGTTTCGAGGCTGTTGTGCCATATGTGGCCATCGCCGTTGTCGGTGCGGTATTCAGAGGCGTGTCGGTCTGCTTCTCGTTTGCGATGCTCGCGCGCGGCGACGGCCGCGCCTATGTCATCGTCGAGGGTATAAGCTGTCTTTTCGGCCTGACGGCCAATATTTTGGGCTATGAGCTATTCGGCTTCATCGGTCTCGGCGTCGCTTACTTTGTCTGGTATGCGTTCTACGCCACGATGACCGCCGTAGTCTGCCGCCGGCGCTACGGCATGACCGTCAATCCGACGACCGTGCGGCTGTCACTTGCCGCCGCAGCCGTTGTCGGCGCAGCCGCCGCCATGAAAGCCCTCGCCGGCTGGTGGCTGCCGACCCTTGTCATCCTCCCCTGGCTCATCCCCCTATCCCTCAAACGCCTGCGCCACCTTTCAGCCTAAGGTCATTAGGGTAACCGAGGTCACCAGCCGCCGGAGGAGCCGCCGCCGCCGGTGATGCCTCCGCCGAAGCCGCCACCGAAACTACCGCCTCCACCGAAGCCTCCGCCTTTGCCGCCTCCGCCGATGGGGGCGATGATGACGGGCGGCAGTTTGGCTATGGGATAGCGCCGCGCCGTGATGTGATGACAGTTGGCGCAGGTGTATTCCTTGATGCCGATGCCTTCGCGCGAGACTGTCGGCTGGACGAGCACGCGGTCGGAGGTCAGCCGCGCCGTGCGGGCATGGCAGTTCTCGCATACGGTCATCGGCATGCTCTTGTTGACGAAGGGGAAGATGTCGGTCTCGTGGCAGTTGGGGCAGGTCCAGACGTCGTAGTCGACCGAGCCGATGCGCTCTTCGGCGTCCTGGGCCGGCGTGAGGTAGTCGTTGTCGTGTACTTCGTCGATTTTCACCATGGAGTGGCCGCAGTTGGGGCATTTGCGCGGACTGTTGCGCCAGTGGCGGAGCAGCAGTAACAGCGGCAGCGAGGCGATGAGCGGCATCAGCATGCCGCCGGCGGTGGCCACGAGCAGGGGCGCTTTCCAACCTTCGAGTGCTGTATATTTGTCGTAGGGCGATTTGCCGCGCAGACTGTAGATTTTTATCAGCAGTCCGGCAAGGCAGGCAAGGGCCATGAAGATGCAGAAGTAGACATACATCCTGAACGGGTCGACGCTATCGCGGCCGTAGTTGTCCTTGAGCTTCGACTGCAGCTCGGCTGCGGCGTCGGGGTCGGTGATGACCTCGGCGACGGCGTTGACGGTCTCGGTCATGCCGCGGTCGTAGTCGCCCTCGGGGACGCCCGGGCACATCGTCGCGCGCATGAGCGGGGCACGGACGATGTCGGGGAGCACGCCTTCACTGCCGCGGCCTGTGCGGATGACGGCCTTGCGGGCGTCGCGGGCGACGAGGATGAGGACGCCGTTGTTGTTGTCTTTCTTGCCGAGTCCCCAGCTGTTATAGAGGCGGTTGGCGAAGATGTCGATGTCGTCGTCGATGTCGCTGACGATGACTGCTGCCACTTCGGCCGAGGTCTCGCGGCGCACGCGGCTCAGTGTCGAGTCGATTTCGGTGCGCGAGGCTTCGTCGAGAATGCCGTCGGGGTCAGAGAGATAGCGCGTGTGGTCGGCGACCTGTACGTTGGGGATTTCGTCGATGCTGTAGGTGCGTGCGCCGGCACCGATGACGACGGCGAGCAAGGCGATGGTTACGAGGATGTAGCGTTTCATCGAGGTATGAGTTTAAAGCTCGACGCGCTCGGCGGCGACGTCGTGGCCGAGGAAGAGCGAGGCGAGCGATGAGAATTTTTCGGCTGATTCGGTGGTGAGGAAGCGCGCGGTGCCTCCGCGGGTGAGGCGGCGCTCCATCTCGGGATGGCGCACGAGGTAGTCGCGCAGGCTGTCTGCGACAATTTCGCCCTGACAGACGACAGTGGCGTTGGCGGGTGTATATTGGCGTATTTTGTTGTAGAGCAGGGGATAGTGGGTGCAGCCGAGGATGACGGTGTCGATGTCGGGGTCTTTGGCGAAGAGAGCATCGACTTCCTGCCGGACGAAGTAGTCGGCGCCGGGGCGGTCGGCCTCGCGGTTTTCGACCAGCGGTACCCACATCGGGCAGGCGTGGGAGCTGAACCTGAAGTCGGGGTTGATCTTGGCAATCTCGATGTCGTATGAGCCCGAGGCGACGGTGCCGGGCGTGCCGAAGAGGCCGATGTGGCCGTTGCGGGTGAGGTCGCCGATTTTCTCGACCGTCGGGCGAATGACGCCGAGCACGCGGCGCGTCGGGTCGATCTGCGGCAGGTCGCGCTGCTGAATCGAGCGCAAAGCCTTGGCCGAGGCTGTGTTGCAGGCGAGAATCACCAGCGGGCAGCCGAGGTCGAAGAGCCGTCGCACGGCGTCGAGCGTGAAGCGGTAGACGAGGTCGAACGATCGCGAGCCGTAGGGAGCGCGGGCGTTGTCGCCCAGATAGATATAGTCGTAGCCGGGCAGCGCGCGACGGATTTCAGAGAGTATCGTCAGGCCGCCGTAGCCCGAGTCGAAGACGCCGATGGGTCCTGTGACCGTTGAAGCCTTTTCGTTCATAGTAGCAAGGTATTACCAATATAAAAAACGAGGGCACGTCATTGTTTATGACACACCCTCTGTTGTTTGCGCTTCAAGATGGACTCGAACCAACGACCCTCTGATTAACAGTCAGATGCTCTAACCGACTGAGCTATTGAAGCGGATAATGAACCTCCCTCCGGAGAATTGCGATGCAAAATTACAGTCAAAAATCGAGATATGCAACTTTTTTCACAAATTCTTTCAAAAAACTTTTCAAAAAACTTTGCATGTCGGTCCTTCCTAAAAAATCTAACTTCAATGATTTTTCTGACCTTTATATCAAGAACGTGGCAAAGAAACTGAACCTCAGACCTCGTAAAAACTCGGTTTTTCAAACCCAAAGACTGAGTTCTTCAAACAAATCGCTAATTTGCACTTGCCAGTTGAATCTGCAAAAAATTAGTAACTTTGTAAAAACTTCACTTTGTACCCAATAAGCAAATATGGAT
>CALZQD010000054.1 GCA_945828175.1 uncultured Bacteroidales bacterium
CTTATCGTAAGAGCATTAGTCGCTCAGTTTCGCGCAGATGAACTCGCGGTTGAGGCGAGCAATGTTAGCCAACGATACTTGCTTCGGGCACTCGGCAGCGCAGGCACCGGTGTTGGTGCAGTTGCCGAAGCCGAGTTCGTCCATCTTCTTGACCATGGCGCGCGCACGACGGCGACGTTCTACCTGGCCCTGGGGCAGGAGTGCAAACTGGCTGACTTTGGCCGAGACGAAGAGCATGGCCGAGCCGTTCTTGCAGGCAGCGACGCAGGCGCCGCAGCCGATGCAGGTAGCAGAGTCCATTGCCATGTCGGCGATCTCTTTCGAGATGGGGGTATCGTTTGCGTCGGGAGCGCCGCCGCAGTTGAACGACACATAGCCGCCGGCCTGCTGAATTTTATCGAAGGCGTTGCGGTCTACGATGAGGTCGCGGATCACGGGGAAGGCGGCAGAACGCCAGGGTTCGATCGTGATTGTGTCGCCATCGTTGAATTTGCGCATGTGGAGCTGGCAGGTTGTGATGCCCTGAACGGGTCCGTGGGGGTGTCCGTTGATATAGAGCGAGCACATGCCGCAGATGCCTTCGCGGCAGTCGTTGTCGAAGACGACGGGCTCTTCGTTCTGCTCTACGAGCTGCTGGTTGAGCATGTCGAGCATTTCGAGGAAGCTGCTGTCGGTCGAAACATTGTCAAGATGGTAGGTGGCAAAGCAGCCTTTTTCTTTAGGACCGCGTTGACGCCAGATTTTCAGATTTACGCTGATAGTTTTTTCCATAATCAATGAATTATTGAGGCGTCGTCGCCATTAAGATTTATAGTTACGGGTCTGAACCTGGATGGCCTCGTATTTGAGAGGCTCTTTGATCAGAATGGGCTTCTCGTTGTCGCCGGTGTACTTCCAGCAGCTGACATACATGTAGTCGGCGTCGTTACGCTGTGCTTCGCCGTCGGCTGTCTGATATTCTTCGCGGAAGTGGGCGCCGCACGATTCGTTGCGGTTGAGGGCGTCGATGGCCATCATCTTGGCGATGACGAGGAAGTCTTCGAGGCGGAGGGCCTTTTCGAGCTCGGTGTTGAGGTCGTCGGCGCTGCCCACGATGCGCAGGTCGCTGTAGAATTCCTTGCGTACTTCTTCGATTTCGTCTATAGCCTTGACGAGGCTCTGGAGTGTACGGCCCATGCCGACGAGGTTCCACATGACGTGGCCGAGACGTTTATGGATTTCGTCGGGCGATTTGGTACCCTTGATTGCCATGAGTTTGGCGATGCGGTCGCGGACGTCCTGCTCAGCTTTGTCGAATTCGGGAGCCGAAGTCGAGAAGCGGGGAACCTTGATCTGGTCGCTGAGGTAGTTCTGCATGGTGTAGGGCAGAACGAAGTAACCGTCGGCGAGACCCTGCATGAGGGCAGATGCGCCGAGGCGGTTGGCGCCGTGGTCAGAGAAGTTGCACTCGCCGATGGCGAAGAGGCCCTTGATTGATGTCTGGAGTTCGTAGTCGACCCAGATGCCGCCCATGGTGTAGTGGCTGGCGGGGAAGATCATCATCGGGGTGTGGTAGGGGTTGTCATCAGAGATCATCTGATACATGTCGAAGAGGTTGCCGTAGCGGTCGCGGACAACGTCTTCGCCCAGACGTTCGATGGCGTATTTGAAGTCGAGGTAGACGGCGTTGCCTGTGCCTACGCCATAGCCGGCGTCGCAGCGCTCTTTGGCGGCGCGGCTGGCGATGTCGCGGGGGCAGAGGTTACCGAATGCCGGGTAGCGGCGTTCGAGATAGAAGTCGCGGTCTTCGTCGGGGATATCGGTCGGTTTTTTCTTGCCGGCGCGGATGGCCTCGGCGTCTTCTTTTTTCTTGGGAACCCAGATGCGGCCGTCGTTACGGAGCGATTCGCTCATGAGGGTCAGCTTAGACTGGTCTTCGCCGTGGACGGGGATACAGGTGGGGTGAATCTGAGTGAAGGCGAGGTTGGCGAGGTATGCGCCCTTCTTGAAGGCCTGGATTGCGGCAGAGCCGTTGCAGCCCATGGCGTTTGTCGAGAGGAAGAAGGCGCGGCCGTAACCGCCGGTAGCGAGGACTACGGCGTGAGCGGCGTAGCGCTCGATCTCACCTGTCACGAGGTTGCGGACGATGATACCGCGGGCGCGGCCGTCGATGATGACGACGTCGAGCATTTCGCGGCGGTTGAACGATTTAACTGTGCCTTTGTTGATCTGGCGGTTGAGCGAGGCATAGGCGCCGAGAAGAAGCTGCTGGCCTGTCTGGCCTTTGGCGTAGAATGTACGCGAAACCTGAGCGCCGCCGAACGAACGGTTGGCGAGGAGGCCGCCGTATTCGCGGGCGAAGGGAACACCCTGCTGGACGCACTGGTCGATGATGTTGTTAGACACTTCGGCCAGACGGTAGACGTTGGCTTCGCGAGAGCGGAAGTCGCCGCCCTTGACGGTGTCGTAGAAGAGACGGTAGACAGAGTCGCCGTCGTTCTGATAGTTCTTGGCTGCGTTGATACCGCCCTGAGCTGCGATAGAGTGAGCGCGGCGGGGGCTGTCCTGGATGCAGAAGTTATAGACGTTGAAGCCCATCTCGCCGAGCGACGATGCTGCCGAGGCGCCTGCCAGACCTGTGCCGACGACGATGATGTCGAGGTTGCGTTTGTTGGCGGGGTTGACGAGCTTCTGATGTGCCTTGTAGTTGGTCCATTTCTCAGCTACAGGGCCTTCGGGAATCTTTGAGTCGATCTGATATTCGGGAAGTTTCGATGATTCGATATCGGCGAAGTCCTTCATGATGGGGCTTGAATCGATCATGCCCTCAAGGTTTTTGATGTTTGCCATATTTCTGAGAAATTATTGTGCGGGTTGATTATTTTTGAGAGTCTCGGCATATTTGACGTTGCGCTCGATGTTGACTTTGAACTGACGGAGTTCTGACATTTCGGGAACGGTGACGTCGGGACACTGTTTTGTGTAGCAGCTGTCGATGAGAGCTGCTTCTTTGACGAACTCGGCACCTTTAGTGGTGAGGAACTCGATCTGACCCCACTGGTCGTTGGGGTCGGCGTCTTTGAACTGCTCGGTGGCCTGGGCCTGGAAGTTCTCGATAGCAGCCTGAGCTTTGGCACCCCAGAATTCGCCGTACTGTTCCTGAAGGGCGATGTCGGTGGTGTAGAAGTTGTTCTGAGCCTTGACGGTGAAGACTACGGCCTGGATGATGAAGAGGGCGATGACGATAGATGTCCACCAGCAGCCGATGGTCTTGAGACGGTTGATCCAGATGTTGCTGTCCCAGCCGATTGTGTGGAACATCGACCAGAAACCGTGGTTCATGTGGAACCAGAGGGCTACGAAGCCGATGATGTAGACGATCGGAGTCCAGATCTGCTGGAATGCGAGCTGGATGAAGAGTGAGCCGAAGACGGGAGCGGCGGGTGCGCCGTTGACGCTCTGCCATGTGGCGGGGTCGTGCGACACGATTTCCTGCAGCTGCATCTTTGCCCAGAACTGGATGAGGTGGACAATGAGGAAGGCGATGACAACGATGCCGAGGACGAGCATGTTTTTAGAAGACCATTCGACCTGGGGCGGACGTGATGTCACGGCGTAGCGGTCGTTGCCGCGGGCTTTACGGTTCTGAATTGTCAGCCAGCAGGCATAGATGATGTGGATGATGAAGAGCAGAGCCAGGCCGAGCGAGGCAACCAGGGCATACCAGTTGGCGCCGAGGAACTCACACACCTGATTGTATGCCACGGGCCAGAAGATGGCCACGGCATTCATCAACACGTGAAAAGTTACGAATAGGACGAGGCAAACGCCCGTGATTGCCATCACGAACTTCCTTCCTATAGATGAGCTTGTTAACCACATAAGATGATTGATTTTAGGATTAAGTTATTATTGGATTTTTATGTATAGTCTTTCGTTAATTCTGCAAATTTAATCTAAAAACGCGGATTGGCAATAATTAAAGAAAAAATTCTTTAAAAAATGTCGATAAATTATTCTGAAATGACGATGACGGTCATCGAGTCGCTGAGGGTGAGCCGGCGTCCGGACGAGCTGTCGATATAGTCGACGGTGACGATAACCTGGGCGCGCGGCGAGGCTCCGGCAATGCCGTCGAAGGCGGCTGCGGGGAGGACGAGGGTGTCGCCGCGGCGCTCGAAGGAGGCGCGGCGCTGTCCCGTCGGCGTGGCGAACGAGGCTTCGAGGCGGCGGCTGTCGTCGACCGCCAGGCGCGAGGCTATGGCGATGTCGGTGTCGGCGTCGCCGGGCATGATGTAGAAGGTGCGCGAGAGGCTCTCGCCGAGGCCGCCGGTGAGCTCGTTCTCGGGGGCGCGGGTCGAGCATTTGCGTATCTCGGAGAAGTATGAGACGACCTTGTCCCAGAAGCCGCGCTCGCTGCGCTTTGCGGGCGGGGCGGGGATGATTTGGGTGCGGCGGGTGGTCATGTTATAGAGCTTGATGTAGCGGCTCCGGCCGCGGTCTTCGTCCCATTGGCTGACGATGCGGCTGAGGTCGCTGACGGTCGAGCCGACTCGTAGCTCGACGCCGTCGATGCTGTGGCTGCCGCCGCGAATCTCGCTGATGCGGTAGGTGTCGGCCGCGGCGGGGAGGAGTGTGGCGAGGGCAATGACGGCTACGGCCGCGAGCCTGACAAGAGTTTGCATTTTTCGATCCATAAGCTTATCAGTGAGAAGTATAACGATGGCAGGACGATGCTGTAGATGATGCCTGCAGTGAGGTAGATCAGCAGCGAGAGCAGGCTCAGCACCACCGAGAAGCCGACGAGGCTGAAGAGGAAGCGCAGCGCCGTCGACTTGCGGCGTCGCAGCGCCGGAATCATGTCGATGGGCGACTGATGCTTTATAAGGCTCAGCGCGATAACGAAATAAATCACGAACAGCAGCGCCGTGTAGAGCCACGAAATCTTGTGGCGTCCCTGCGAGAGGCTGATGTAGGCGTTGAGGTTGATGAGCGAGCCGGCGAGCTGGCCTATGCTCGTGTCGTGGACGTCGTTGTCGAAGTCGCCGATGACGACGATGCGGTCGGCGACATACTCGCGGATGCGGTCGACGCTGTCGGGGTCGGCGAGGAGGTCGACGCCGAGGTTGAGATAATAGTAGTCGGCAGGCATGAGTCCGTCGGTTTCGAGGGCGCGGTCGAAGACGCGGACGGGATAGTCGAGAAAGAGGCTGCGCATGCACAGGGCACTGCCGTCGAAGGTCAGCGGGCCGAAGGTAGAGATGCGGCCGCCGTTGAGGGCAGAATACATGGCCGAGGCCATCGACGGCCGGTCGCCGTGGACGATGGGATATTTGACGGCGTTCGACTCGAAGGCCGTGATGTTATAGTCGCCGAAGGCTGCCTTGTCGGCCGGGACGTCGGCGACAGGGTCAGAGCCTTCGTGGACGGCGAAGGCGATGCGGTCCATCGAGCCGATGAGGTCGAAGAGAGCCAGCGACACCGAGTCGCTCACGATGTCGTCGTCAAACCTGACATCGAGCATTATATATTTGTATCCGCCGTCTTTGGCGGCCTTGAGGAAGTCGAGGAGCTTGCGGCGGTCGGTGAGGGCGATGCGGCCCGAGGGCGCGCGGCGGTTGTCGCCGGGAATAGTGTTGTAGAGACGGCCGTCATAGTCGACGAGGGTCTTGTCGTAGGCCACGTTGACCAGGGCTATCGAGTCGGGCAGGTGGTTGCGGCGGCCGTTGAAGATGAAGCCGATGCGCTCGGTCCATACCTGAGCCGAGACGTCGCCGCCAAAAGAGTAGGGCAGCGAGTTGAAGAGGTAGCTCAGGCAGAGGAGCACGACGGCGACAGCGGCGGCCGAGCCGGTGAGAATAAGAGTATTTCGGTCGGGACGTTTCATCAGGGACGCTTGGCCTGGGCTTTCGAGGGCGCGGCAGCGCCGCCGCCGTTGATGAGACGGTTGAGTTCCTGGGTCTCATACTGTATGATAACAGTCTTCGAGGGCTCGAGGAGGGTGCTGATCCAGTTTGAGCCGGCATACTGTACGCCGACGACCTCGAGGACGCTGCGCCAGGCCGATTTCGAGGGCTTGCGCTTCGAGATGAGCTTCCACTCGGGGCCCCAGATGTCTTTGTCCCACTTGCCGTCGGTCATGTAGTAGTCGGGATTGATGCGGCAGGTCTCGGCGATCTGCATCTCGACCTTATACTGGCCCGTGCCCCACGAGTCGGCGGCTGAGTTCATGTCGTTAGTGCCGACATATGAGCGCGGCACGAGGAAACAGTCGCCCTTGACCGAGACGTGCTTGGCGCGGTCGGCGGGGTTCGACGACGAGTAGGTGAAGATGCCGTCGCTGTCGAGCTTGTCGGGGTCGATTGACGCCACAATCTCGAAAGAGCCGAGCGGCTGGTCGTTGTAGACCTGCATCGCCTGGGTTATCCACGACGAGGTGATGTCGGCCTTGACGATGAATTTCAGGTCTTTGCGCTTCTCGAACGAGAACGGTATGCGGGTGCTGATGTCGGTGCCGAGCGAGTCGTTAGGCAGGTCGCAGAGGGCGAAGTTGAATCGCAGCGAGTCGACATAGACCTCGAATTTCGAGTGGTTGAGCATGCGCATGCGTCCGATCGAGTCGGTGCGGACCTTGCATGAGACATAGAAGACCTCTTCTTCGGCGGGGCGGCCTTCGGCGTCGGTGTATTCGATGACCTGACGGCAGCCGAAGCCGTTGAAAAACATACTGCTCGGGTCGAGTGGACCTACCGACGAGGGTTCGCGGTAGAAGTCGAGAATCTCCATCTGCATCGGCAGGACGCGGATGAAGGTCGACTCGCCCATGACGGCTTTCTGCCATTTGGGCTGCTTGTTTTCGCCGGCTTTCATCAGGGCGTTGATGCCGAGTTCGAGGAGGCTCGTCGAGGCACCGATTGCCTGGCCGACGAAGGTCGAGCGGTAGACTCCGGCGATGTCGGTCAGGAGGGCACGGTTGCCGCGCGAGGCTTCGAGGCCGCGGTTGAAGGCGTTGACGGTCGAGTCGTTGCCTTCGTTGACGATGAGTTCGTATTTGCGCTGTCCGACAATGGTGCCGGTGTTGTTGTCGTTGACCTGAGCCGTAGAGGCGAGGGAGTGCATGATGATGGCGCTTGCTAAGGTTAAGGCCTTGATTTTCATAAGGAGGTCGTCGTTAATGAGTGGTTTTTAAAAGTCATCTATGAGAATGAACGGCGCCCAGTAGTATGGCGCGTCGAACGGAGGGAGGATGCGGTAGCTCGTCGAGCGCTCGCGGGCCATGATGGCCGGAGAGAATCGGCGGTAGGGTATTTTGGTCGGCTCGTGGCGGAGGCGGTGCCGGGCGCCGGAGTAGGCCTCGTGTTTCGAGGCGCCGCTGTCGAGCAGGCGGTAGAATTCCTGCATGAAGAGCATCGTCGAGCGGTCGTCGACACACCAGAGGGTTGCCATGACGGTCTTGACGCCGGCGTTTTTGAGCCCGCGGACGAGACCCGCGGCGCCTTCGTCGCTGACGTCGCCCTTGGCTGTCTGACAGGCCGAAAGCACGACGAAGTCGACGCCCGAGAGGTCGAGGTCGCAGATTTCGCGGGCCGAGAGCAGGGCGTCCTCGCGGTTGTCACTGTCGGCCGAGGTGTTGGCTCCGGTCAGAGCCAGGCCGGCGCCGAGGAGCGAGCGGTCGATGGCGACGCTGTCGGCGAGGAACTGCGGACGGCGGCGCAGGCCGAAGTTGAGGCTGTAGCCGTGGGTGGCGATGTGGACGATGTCGTAGCCGGGGAGTATTTCCTTGACCGTAGCCTCGTCGGCGATATGGCGTGTGTCGCAGGCCGATGCCTCGGTGAGGGCGGCGATAGAATCGACCTCGGCGCGGGTGCCTTTGAGATATGAGAAGCGCATCTTCGAGCCCGTGCGGCTGCGGAGGTGGTCGGCGCTCTGATGGTCGGGCTCGCCGGCGATGCTGTCGCGCAGGCGGGCATCATAGTCGAGTCCGCCGACGAGCAGACGGCGCGAGCTCTTCGCGGCCTTCGGCGCCTTGTCGCGCAGGGCGAGGGCGGCAGTCGAGCTTATGCGGTGGATCTCAAGGCTGTCGCGGCCGTCGAAGGGCATATTCTCGATGGCCCAGAGGTGGAAGATGCCTTCGGGGGCGATATAAATGCGGCGCGTGCCGCGGGGCAGGGCGCCGATGACGGGCTGCCAGACGCGGTTGCCGATGACAGAGTCGCTGTATAGCAGGTTCTTGTCTGTGGGCGACTCGCTTTTCAGTGCGTTGTAAATAGAGTTTGTGCCGACCGTTTCGGCGCGGTAGATGTCGTTTTGGTCGAGCAGGCGGACAAAGCGGGCGCGACCTCGTTTGGGCAGCACGATGGCGGCGTAGGCGACGGTGTTGCGGCCTGACTCATAGCTGACAATCTCGACTGCGGCCTCGTCGGACGCGAGCGAGCGGCGCAGAGTGGCCGATGTCGTCGAGAGCCGACGGCGCAGGGTGCGGGTGTCGCGCATGCCGATGAGCGAGGTCTGGCGGCGGAACATGGCGACGTCGAAGAGGAAGTCGGCGGCCGCGTCGCCGAGGATGAAGCTGCGCGACAGCAGGGGCTTGACCTTGGTCCAGTAGTTGAGGCGCTGCGAGGGTGTCATCTCGTCGAGGTTGTCGAGCAGCAGACGGCGCTCGCTGTCGAAGTATCGGCCGAAGGCGGCGCGGCTCTCGGCTATGCGGCCCGCGCGGGCGAGGATTTCGGCGCGTTTGCGCCGGGAGATGATGCCGTCGGGCGATGCGGCGTCGAGATGTGCGACGGCTGTGTTGATGTGTTTCAGGGCTTTGGTGTGGTCGCCGGCCTCGCTCTCGGCCATGGCGAGGTTGGCCATGATGCTGTAGCGGTCGGCCGATTCGGGGACGAGGCTGACGGCTTCGGCGAGGTCGCTGACGGCACTGTCGAGGCGGCCGCAGCTCCAGAGGGCTGTCTCTTATACACATCTGACGCTGCCGACGATATGCAGTGTGTAG
>CALZQD010000055.1 GCA_945828175.1 uncultured Bacteroidales bacterium
CATTGATAGTCAAAGCGTGCGTTCAGGACTGTCAAAATCCGAAAAAGGCATTGATTATGAAACAGGCTCTAAAATCAGCGGTAATCTTTCAGGGCCCGCTGGAGGCGCTGGCGGGCGAAGAAGATGCGGCTCTTGACGGTGCCGAGCGGCAGGCCAGTGTGTTCGGCGATTTCGGCATATTTATAGCCGGCGACGTGCATCGAGAAAGGCACCTTATAGGAGTCTTCAAACGAATTTATTATCGACGTGATTTCTTTTGAAGCGAGCGAGCCTTCGGGCGACTCATAGCCTGAATTCTGCGGTAGGTTGAGGTGATAGAGGTCTTCGGTCAGGTCGAGGACAGTGCCTGCCCTGACAATCTTGCGGTAGTTGTTGATGAAGAGATTGCGCATAATCGTGAAGACCCAGCCTTTGAAGTTGACATTGTCGACATATTTGTCTTTGTTGTCGAGGACCTTCAAGGTCGTATCCTGCAGCAAATCATAAGCATCGTCTCGGTTTGACGTGAGGATATAAGCGAAATTAAGCATGTTGGTCTGCAGCTTAATCAACTTTGCCTGAAATGTTTTTGACTCCATATTTTTATAGGTGTAGATGAATAAAATGAAGCATCGCGTTGAAACGACTTACTCAACATTATAACACTATAAAAATAAAAAGAGCCTGAAAATTAGGGTTATTTAGGCAATCTTCACCCTTTATGACACTCTCCGCAGGGAAGATACCTAAGGTTGGCGATGCCGTTTACCTCGCCGGCGACATAGTTGACTGGCGACATTCCCTCGCGCCGCAAGTCGGTGCAATATAGCGGCGTACCCTCGCGGAGATACATCAGTTTGAAGACATCGCCGGGTATGAGCTTTGAATTGCGCTGGTCGAGAACCTCGAAACGAAATTCGCCGAGATATTTAGAGCCTGTTTTCATAATAAATATTAAATCAGAGGTTGCATAGTTTGAGGCGAGTTTTGTTTTG
This sequence comes from uncultured Bacteroidales bacterium, assembly GCA_945828175.1. Classification (GTDB taxonomy): domain Bacteria; phylum Bacteroidota; class Bacteroidia; order Bacteroidales; family Muribaculaceae; genus CAG-873. Next base: position 975 of record CALZQD010000055.1, read on the forward strand.
AGCCAAAGGAGCATAGCGAGCTATGTGACTGCGGCGAAAAGCGAAAATCGCCCAAAATATGTGACAGGGCAGCACATTTCGATGTTTGTCGACGAAAGCTCGGTCGATGTCTCTTTCAACACCGGCATTACGGCTTTAGCCTATATGATGGGAGTCCAGGCATTTTCGCTTGAACGTGAGCTGGAATCAGAGATGAGGAATGTGCTCGGCCTTTGTAACGATCTGCCGATAATCAACCTTGACAGCAACAGACTCGTCGTCGACTTCGATGACACGAAGGTAACGCTCTATAAGCAATGACTTTGCGGGAGGCGGAAATAAAAAAAATTGATTGTCTCCCGACAACCAATCTAATTAACCTTAAATCTATACCATGAAAAACTGATGCAAAGTTATAGCTTTATTTTTAATCGGCAAACTTTTTTTGGAAAAAATTGCCGATTTTACATTTTTTATTGCAGAAGTACATATCTTAACCACAAGTTGCATCATTTTGCCGATACGGACTTCTGCAATTCATATTAGAATCACTCTTTATAGACCTCTTGGAATCACTCTGTATAGACCTCGCGGTGGAACGAAGGCTCGATGACTTCGTCGGCTGTGCGGTCGGGGAAATCGCCTTCGGTCGAGATGAAGACCCAGTCGACATCGTCGGTGCGGCGCATCAGCGAGACGAAGAAGGCCTGCGACTGAGGACTGCCGACAACGATTACACGCGAGGCACCGGCTTCGCGGGCGGCGGTGAATGTATCGGCGAAAGTCTTGAGGGTAAGGTCGTCGGTATCGTGGTCCGAGAGGTCGTCGCTATATGTCATTACTATGGTGTTGTAGCCTTCGAAGGCCTCTCTCATAGCCTCTTTGTTGGTAAAATCAGCGCGTGTAACGGTGAGCAGTTCATCGCTGAGCATAACATGTTCGGGATAATCAACCATCGCGTTTACGGCTATATCTCTGGCAAGAAGAACAGACAAAACGTCGGCAAAGACTTTACAGTTAGTACCGGTTAATGCTATTTCTTTCATAATGGTAAATTTTATGTTTTTTACGTTTTAATTATTGTTTTTGATTATAACAGATAAACTCGGCGTTTCGTTTATTTTTTTGTAATTTTGCAAAAAAATTTCAAGTCAGTCATGAAGATTTTAGTTACCGGAGCCCGGGGCCAGCTCGGCAATGAGATGAGAGACGTGCTCGAACGTCTCAATCCGGGGATTACAACTTATATCGATATGGATGATCTCGACCTCGCCGACTTCGACGCGGTAGAGAAATTTCTCACCGACGGCGATTACAGTCACGTCGTCAACTGCGCGGCATATACGGCCGTCGAGCGCGCCGAAATCGAGAAGAGCGTCTGCCATCGCGCCAACGTCGACGCCGTGTCGAACCTCGGCCGAATGTCTGACCGCCTCGGATTCAAGATACTCCATGTCTCGACCGACTATGTGTTCGACGGCAACTCGAGCAAGCCCTATACCGAGAGCGACAAGGTCAACCCGGTGTCGGAATACGGCATCTCGAAACGCCACGGCGAAACGGCGCTGCTCGGCCTCGCGCCCGACAGCATCATCATACGCACCGGCTGGCTCTATTCGAGCTACGGCAGCAACTTCGTCAAGACCATGCTCAGGCTCGGCGAGGAGCGCAAGAGCCTCAACGTCGTCTTCGACCAGATAGGCACACCGACCTATGCCGCCGACCTGGCCGAGACCATCGCGGCCATACTCTTCAACCGCCAGTGGACGCCCGGCATCTACAACTTCTCGAACGAAGGCGCCTGCTCGTGGTATGACTTCGCCACGGTGATTTTCAAAATGGCCAACATCACCGACTGCCATGTGTCGGCAATCACGTCGAAAGACTATCCGTCGGCAGTCACCCGCCCCCACTACTCTGTCCTCGACAAATCGAAAATCAAAGCCGTCTACGGCATCGAGATACCGCACTGGGAAGAGTCGCTCGCCCGTTGCCTCGACAGAATCTCAGCAGACAGCGACATTTAACCATCAATCAAGACATTATAAATTGGCTACAATCAACGAAGAAATAGAACGGCGCCGCACTTTCGCCATCATATCGCACCCCGACGCCGGCAAGACAACACTGACAGAAAAACTGCTCCTATATGGCGGTGCAATCCATATCGCCGGAGCCGTGAAATCGAATAAAATCAAGAAGACAGCCACGAGCGACTGGATGGAGATCGAGAAACAGCGCGGCATCTCTGTCGCTACCTCGGTCATGGGCTTCAACTACGGCGACTATAAAATCAACATCCTCGACACCCCGGGTCACCAGGACTTCGCCGAAGATACCTACCGCACACTAACGGCCGTCGACAGCGTCATTATCGTCGTCGACGTCGCCAAAGGCGTCGAGCAGCAGACACGCAAGCTGATGGAGGTCTGCCGTATGCGCAACACTCCCGTCATCATCTTCGTCAACAAGCTCGACCGCGAGGGCCGCGACCCCTTCGAGATTCTCGACGAGCTCGAGAGCGAGCTGAAGATCAGCGTCAGACCGCTCTCGTGGCCTATCAACATAGGCGCGAAGTTCAAGGGCGTCTATAATATATATGAGCACAGCCTCGACCTTTTCACGCCCGACAAGCAGAAAGTAACCGAGCGCGTCGAGATTGACGACATCAACGACCCGGCTGTCGACGCAGCCGTGGGCGAGACCGACGCAGCCAAGCTGCGCGAGGACCTCGACCTCATCGAAGGCGTCTACCCCGAGTTCGACGTCAACGAATACCTCGCCGGCAAGCTCGCCCCGGTGTTCTTCGGCTCAGCCCTCAACACCTTCGGCGTCAAGGAGCTGCTCGACTGCTTCGTTAAGATAGCTCCCTCGCCCCGCCCCGTTATGACGCTCGAGCGCGAGGTCAAGCCCTCAGAAGAAGCTTTCTCGGGCTTCGTCTTCAAGATCCACGCCAACATGGATCCCAACCACCGCAGCTGCATCGCCTTCGTGAAAATCTGCTCAGGCAAATTCGAGCGCAACGCCAACTACAAGCACATCCGCTCGGGCAAGATGATGAAATTCTCTGCACCGACGGCCTTCATGGCCCAGAAGAAGAGCATCGTCGACGAGGCCTACCCCGGCGACATCGTCGGCCTGCCCGACACGGGCAACTTCAAGATCGGCGACACACTGACATCGGGCGAAGAACTCCACTTCAAAGGCCTGCCGAGCTTCTCGCCCGAGATGTTCAAATATATTGAGAACGCCGACCCGATGAAGTCGAAGCAGCTCGAGAAAGGCATACAGCAGCTTATGGACGAGGGCGTCGCACAGCTCTTCACCAACACCTTCAACGGCCGCAAGATTATCGGCACGGTCGGCCAGCTTCAGTTCGAGGTAATCCAATACCGCCTGCTTCACGAATACGGCGCGCAGTGTAACTGGGAGCCGATATCGCTCTACAAGGCCTGCTGGATCGAGAGCGACAACGAGGCCGCGCTCGAGTCATTCAAGAAGCGCAAGAACCGTTTCATGGCCGTCGACCGCGAGGGCCGCGACGTGTTCCTCGCCGACTCGAACTATGTGCTTCAGATGGCGCAGTCGGACTTCCCCGACATTCGTTTCCATTTCTCATCAGAGTATTAATTATTTACATAATATATCATGGCAAAAATTGGTTCTGTAATGACCCCCGTAGGCCGTAAAGCGCTTTTGCTTGGCAGCGGCGAGTTAGGCAAAGAAGTGGCAATCGAGCTTCAGCGTTTCGGCGTCGAAGTAATCGCCTGTGACAGATATCCCGGCGCTCCCGCGATGCAGGTGGCTCACAGAAGTTATGTTTTCAACATGCTCGACGGCGAGGCACTCCGTCAGATAATCGAGGCCGAGAAGCCCGACCACATCATCCCTGAGGTCGAGGCCATTGCCACACCCGTGCTCGTCGAACTCGAGAAAGAGGGCTACCATGTGACCCCCACGGCCAACGCCGCCTTCCTCACCATGAACCGCGAAGGCATCCGCCGTCTGGCCGCCGAGACTCTCGGAGTAAAGACTTCTCCCTACCGTTTTGCCTCTGATTATGAGGAATTCAAGAAGGCCGTCGACGAAATCGGCATTCCCTGTGTAGTCAAGCCCGTGATGAGCTCGTCGGGCCACGGCCAGTCAATGATAAAGAAAGTCGAAGACATCGAAAAAGCCTGGCATATCGCCCAGGAAGGCGGCCGCGCCGGTGCCGGACGTGTCATCGTCGAGGGCTTCGTCGATTTCGACTACGAAATCACGCTGCTGACAGTTAGAAGCATCAGCGGCACAGTGTTCTGCGAGCCCATCGGCCACATCCAGATCGACGGCGACTACCGCTATTCGTGGCAACCCCAGCCAATGTCGGCCGAGGCCATCGCGAGCGCCCGCGAGATTGCCAAGAAGGTTACCGACGCACTCGGCGGCTACGGCATCTTCGGTGTCGAGCTTTTCGTCAAGGGCGACGAGGTCATCTTCAGCGAAGTTTCGCCCCGCCCGCACGACACCGGCATGGTGACGATGATTTCGCAGGACCTCAGCGAGTTTGCCCTCCACGCACGCGCGCTGCTCGGCCTCCCCGTCCCGGCAATAAGATTCTACGGCCCGTCGGCCTCTCGCGCCGTCGTCGTCGAGGGCGATACCGACAAAATTGAGATGGACAATCTTGAGGCTGTGCTTGCTGAGCCCGGTACACAGATGCGCATCTTCGGCAAGCCCGAAATCAAGGGCCACCGCCGCATGGGTGTCATCCTCGCGACCGACGAAAGCGTCGAGGCAGCCCGCGCCAAGGCCGAAAGAGCCTACGAAGCTCTCAAAGTCAACGTTTTGCCCCGCTAATTATAATGGAGAAAGAAATCAATAAACTGACGTTTATGTTTGCCGCCGGCGACATCGCCCGCGCCGACATACTGCTCAGCCCCGACAGAATATACTATCGCTTCGCGACCGACGATTCTATCGAGGACGGTCAGCTTCCACCCTACTCCGGCGATTTCGCGACGCTCGCAGCCGACATCGTTTCGTCGCTGCCCGTCGGCAAAAATGCGGCTGACGGCAGCGTCAAAATGACATTGTTTGTCGATAACAAACTATCAGGCGTGACGTCAGAGGCCGAGGCAATACGCACGACGGTCAGCCGACTGTGTGACGTAGCCGACGAATTCGCGTTTCTGAGAGGATTCTGTTAGATTCTGAAAAATCTTAAAGCATTAGCGGTGGTCTTTTCGGCCACCGCTTCTGTTTCCATGCCCAAGGCTTCGGCGACACAAGCGGCGGTGTAGACCATGAAGGCACTCTCATTGCGTTTGCCTCGTTTGGGGACAGGAGCGAGATAGGGCGAATCTGTCTCAAGTAGTAGCCGATTAATACCAATTGCCGGTAACACTTCTCTGAGCTTTGAATTTTTGAATGTCACTATACCGTTGATGCCGAACATATAGTCGCCCGTGCGGCGGATGCGTTCGACGTCGGCGACCGTGCCGCCGAAACTGTGGAAGACGGCGCTGACTGCCGGCGCGCCCTGAAGCACTTCGAGCGCCTGGTCGAGCGCCTCGCGGCAGTGGATGATAATAGGCAGGCCACACTCGGCGGCGACGCCTATCTGATGCTCGAATACCTGCATCTGCTCGTCCTCGAAGGTCTTGCCCCAGTAAAGGTCCATGCCTATTTCGCCAATAGCGACATCTTTATCCATATCAAGATTGGCGAGTGTTTCATCGAGAGTATCGCGCCAGGATTCATTGACCTCCGTGGGATGTAAGCCCATAGCAGTATAAACATTCCCCTTGAATTTTGAAGCAAGAGAGCGTAGCGGGGCGATTGAAGCAAGGTCGACATTTGGGAAAACCATCTTCGTCACGCCCGCATCTATGGCACGCTCGACAGCTTTCTCTCCGCCGCCGTCGACATCAAACTCGGGCAGGTAGAGATGGGTGTGGGTATCAAATAGTTCCATATTCCTAACGGTAGGCGGTCTTAGTGGTCGCGACAGGCCGATTTCAGGGCGAGATTGGTGAAGAAATTGCGACCTTCGAGGTCGAGGCCGGCGTCGGCAATCGCAGCCACGGCCTTGTCGGAGTATTCGTTTATAAGCTTGATGCTGCGCTCGTTGAGTTTCAGGCTGTCGTAGACTGCCGTCACCTGACGGATGCGCTCTCTGTCCTCGAGGTCTTCGGCGAGGATGTCGAGCAGCTCCTCGCGGGCCTCGGAGAGAGCCGTGACGAGCAGCCATGTCTTCTTCTCGTTGACGATGTCGCCGCCTATGCCTTTGCCGAAAATCGTCGGATCGCCGTAGGTGTCGAGCCAGTCGTCCTTGAGCTGGAAGGCCATGCCGAGGTTGACGCCATACTGATAGAGAGCATCAGCCTTAGCCTCGTCGGCTCCGGCGACAATGGCGCCCATGCGGCAGGCGCAGCCGAGGAGAACCGAGGTCTTGAGGCGTATCATGTCGAGATACTGCGCGACGGTTATATCCTTGCGCTTCTCGAAGTCCATGTCATATTGCTGGCCTTCGTAGACCTCCATCGCAGTCTTGTTGAAGAGTTCGAGAGCTTCGTGGAGGAATTCGGGCGAAGACTTGGCGATATACATATATGCGAGCGTCAGCATTGCGTCGCCCGAGAGTATGGCCGTGTTGTCGTCCCATTTGACGTGGACGGTCGGATGACCGCGGCGAATATCGGCCTTGTCCATCACGTCGTCGTGAAGCAAGGTGAAATTATGGAAAATCTCAATACCGAGGGCCGGGTCGACGGCTTTTGCGACATCGCCGCCGAGAGCGCTGCACACGGCCAAGACCAGCAGCGGACGCAGCCGTTTGCCGCCTGTTTCGAGCGTGTAGTCAATCGGGCGGTAGAGTCCCACCGGGTTCTGAGGTAATGAGATTCCGTTAATCGCCGAAGCAATCAGATCTGATATTTCGTCATGAGTCAACATAGCTTATACATATTTTTATGCAAATGTAATCAAAAATACAATGACAGTGGGCTTGTTAGTGAAAAATAGCGTAAATTTGTAGTAAAATAAACAGACATGGAACAACTGCCACAAGACCCCGCTATATTATTAAGCTACATAAACACCAAGCTGCGAGACGAATACTCTGATCTCGACGCACTCTGCGAAGGCCTCGGCATCGACCGCGAGGCGCTCGTCGCCCGTCTCGGCCAGGCCGGCTTTGAATACTCGCCCGAAAACAACAAGTTCTGGTAATGGAGGAATATCTCGACAAACTGAATCCGCAGCAGCGTCAGGCGGTCGAATATCTCGACGGCCCCGAGCTCGTCATCGCCGGAGCCGGCTCGGGCAAGACGCGCGTGCTGACATATAAGATTGTGCATCTGCTCGCAAAAGGCTACGAGCCCTGGCGCATCATGGCGCTGACATTCACCAACAAGGCCGCCCGCGAGATGCGCGACCGTATCACCGCTCTCAGCGGCGAAAAGGTGGCGAGCCGGCTGTGGATGGGCACCTTCCACTCCATTTTCGCACGCATTCTACGCCAGAACGCCGACCGCATCGGCTATAAGCAGAACTACACCATCTACGACACCTCGGACTCCAGGTCGCTCATCAAGACCATTATAAAGGACATGGACCTGGACGAGAAGGTATACAAGCCCGCAACGGTGGCAAACGCCATTTCCAACCTCAAGAACGCTCTGGTTTCGCCTCAGCAGTACCTGGCCGACAATGCCGCCGCGCAGGACGACCGTCGCGCAGGACGCCCGAAATTCGGCTTGATTTATGCCGGATATGTCAGCCGTTGCCGTGTCGCTCAGGCTATGGACTTTGACGATCTGCTGTTTAACACTAACGTCCTCCTGCGTGACAACCCGGACATTCTGCGGCACTACCGCGAGTTTTTCAGGTACATTCTGGTGGACGAGTACCAGGACACCAACTTCGCCCAGCACAACATTGTGGCCATGCTCGGCGGAGACGATCAGAATGTGTGTGTCG
>CALZQD010000056.1 GCA_945828175.1 uncultured Bacteroidales bacterium
TACACACTGCATATCGTCGGCAGCGTCAGATGTGTATAAGAGACAGCCATTGCATCATCACGCTTCGGGAAGCCATATGAATAAAAACAAAAGGCATAAGAACAGAAGAACAGAAGATTTTTAAATTAATAATAATCTTCTGTTCTTGTGAACTTTTGTTCTTATGTTTATAATGCCTAACGAGTCGGACAAGTCGGACGGGGATTGTGCATTATGAATTGTGCATTGTGCATTGATTTAGTGGCTGTTGTAGAAGTCGAGGATGCGGGTGCGGAGCATGTATTCGTATTTGGCGCGGACGCGGTCGCTGACGGCACGGAGATAGTTGTTTTTGGCTGTCTCGTAGTCGGTCGGGGTTGCGCGGCCGAGGTTGTATTTCTCGCGCGTCGCGGCAAAGGTCTTCGAGGTGGCGTCTTCGGCCACGGTGCTCGACTCGAGGCGCTTGGCTGCGCCGAGGGCTGAGTAATAGGCTTGCTGGACTGCCTTGTAGAGGTTGTCGCAGGCGGTCTCATACCGGAGCTCGGCCGTGAGGCGGTTGACGCGGGCGCGACGGACGTTGTTGCGGGTCGAAAAAGCGTCGAATACGGGTATCGAGAGGTTGAAGCCGAAATAGGTGCTGAAGTTGTTCTTCATCTGATGGCCGAACTTGTCGTTATCGAAGCCGCTGACAGTATAATATGAGCTGCCGACGCCGGCGGTGAAAGAGAGGCGCGGCATATAGCCCGACTTGGCGACGCGGATATTCTTGTCGGCGGCGGCGATGCGCAGGCGGTTGGCGTTGACAGAGCGGTTGTTGAGCTTGGCGTTGGCAAAAACTTCGTCGGCCGAGCGCATCAGCACGTTGTCGTCGTCGAGCGAGGCGACCTCGAAGCCTTCGATGTCGTCGAGGCGCAGCAGTTGGGCGAGGTCGACAAGCGCGAGGGTATAGTCGCTTTTGGCAGTCGTGGCCGAGAGCTCGTCCTGCGCGAGCTGCGAGCGGGCGTTGAGCATATCGATTTCGGGCACCTTGCCGGCCTCGAGGAGGGCCTGCTGGCGCTTGAGCTCGTAATCTGAAAGCTCGATCTGGCCGAGGGCCACCTTGTAGACCTCGTCGCAGTAGAGCACCTGGAGATACTGGGCGATGACGTTGAGGGTGACGTCTTCTTTGGCAGCCTCAAACTCCTCGACTACAGCGAGAAGCGACGCCTTGGCATAGTCGAGACGACGGACATTGCCGAGACCCTGGAAGAGCGGCAGGCTGAGGTTGGCGCCCCACTGGAAATTGCTCGTATTGCGGTCGGCATAGGTGTTTTCAGACGTCAGGCCGCGGCCGAGGTTAAACGACTGCGAGCCCGAGAGGCCGACCTCGGGAAGGAAAGCGTCTTTGGCGGCAGTGACGTCGATTTCGGCGTTGCGGACGTCGAGCGCGCGGCTGCGGACGGTGAGATTGTTGGTCAGAGCATAGTCGATGCACTGTTCGAGAGTCCATGTCGATGCATCGGAGGCGGCGCAGCACGCGAGGGCGAGAGCCGCAAGAATGGATTTACGCAACTGTTTCATAGCTTCTTATGCCTGACGGTTTATTTTTTCTCGGCACCACGGAGCACGGCAGTCGTGTCGAGGCCGTTTTTAATCTCGATGTCGAGGCCGTTGCCGATGCCGGTCTCAATCTTGCGCCGGTCGAACTTCTGACCGTCGACCGAGTCGGTGAGGACGTAGACGTAGCTCTCCCCGCCGTCGAACTCGATGACGCTCTCAGGCACGGCGACGACGTCCTTGGCACGGTTGAGGATGACAGAGCCGTTGGCGCTGTAGCCCGAGCGCATGGTGACGCTGTCGGGAAGGACGAGGGCGGCCTTGAGCTCGAAGGTGCTGGCGCCGTTGTCTTCGCTGGCCTTGGGCGAGATATATTCAATGGTAGCCTCGGTGATGACGCCGTCGATGGCGCCGACAGTGACTGTCAGAGGCATGCCGATGGCGAGCATGCCGACCTCGGTCTCGTCGACCTTGCCGACAAAGAGCAGGTCGCGCATGTCGGCGACTGTGGCGATTGTCGTGCCGTCGTTGAAGGTATTGGCCTGAATGACAGATGAGCCCTCTTTGACAGGAACGGCGAGGACGATGCCGTCGATGGTCGAGCGGACGAGGGTGTTACTCTGCTGGGCGTTGGTTACCGAGACGCCGTCGCGGACGATAGAGAGGGCGTCGAGGGCCGAATTGAGCTCGATGCGGGCGTTCTCGACGGCATTGTTGCCCTCTTCATACTCCTCGCGGCTTATGAATTTCTTTTCGTAGAGCTCGGCGGTGCGCTTGAACTTGCTCTCCTGGAGCTCGAGGTTGCGTCGGGCGACCTCGACACGGTTTTCGGCGGCCGAGAGCTGGCTTTCTTCGGGGATGACCTTGATGCGGGCGATGACGTCGCCGACTTTGACTCGGTCGCCGGGCTCGACGTTGATTTCGGCGATGATACCCGAAATCTGGGGCTTGATGTCGATTTCGTCACGGGGCTCGATCTTGCCGGTGAGGAGGGTCGTGCGCTCGATTGTGGCGATGCGCGGACGTACGGTGTCATAAACGGTCGGCTTGTCCTGTGAATTTTTGTAGAGGTAGACAAAAGTACCGACGAAAATCAGCGCTACGATGGTCCAGAGCGCTATGCGAAAAAACTTTTTCATTTTATATAGATTGTTTATTATTTGCTTGGTTATTAACTGTTTGAATTATTATTTATCGTTGATGGCCTCGATGGGCTTGATGCGCATGGCCTTGACGGCGGGGATAATGCCGGCGGCTGTGCCGAGGACGGCGAAGACGACGGTGATGCCGACAGCCATGCCGAAACTGAGCTGGAATCCGGCGGGATTGCCCTGCATGGTCATCAGATAGTTGACGCCGCCGAGGACCCCGACGGCAAAACATATGCCCGCGACGCCGGCGATGAAGGTGAGGACGACGCCCTCAGAGAGAATCTGGACGATGATGTCGCGGGGCTTGGCTCCGAGGGCGCGGCGAATGCCAATCTCGGTGGTGCGTTCCTTGACGATGACCCACATGATATTGCCGACGCCGATGATGCCGGCAAGCAGAGTGCCGAAACCGACGAAGCCGGCAAGAAGGCTGATGCCGAGGAAGAGGTTACTGATCATCTCAAACATCTCGGAGATGTTCATATACTCGATGGCCTTATTATCGTCGGGGTGAATCGGGTGATTGCGGCGGATAGCCTGCTTGATGGGCTCCTCGAGGGTCTTGAAGTCGTAGCCGTCGTCGGCGATGAGCATCATCAGGCCGATGGCGTCGCCATAGTTGAAGGCCTTGCGCATCGTCGATAGAGGTATGATGACTGACTCGCTGAGGTTGCCGTTGACGTTCATCTCAGAGCGGGCCTCACAGACGCCGACTACCTTATAATATATGCCGCCGACCGCGATGTTCTTGCCTAAGGGCGAGTCGGAGCCGAAAAGAGTCGAGGCGACACGCTTGCCGAGGACACAGACCTTGCGGGCAGAGCTCTCGTCGGTGTCGTTGATGAAACGCCCCTCGACGATGATGGGATGCATGAACTCGGTGTATGACGGCATTACGCCCATGATGCCGCTCGACGAGCGCTGGCGGCCATAGGTGATAGTCATGCCCCAGTGCGACAAGGAGCCGGTAGCGTCCTTGATGCCGGGAATCTTGCCGACGCGCTCGAGGTCTTCGGTGTCGAGACTCCAGTACATGCCCTTCTTGAAGCCCTTATAGGGCATCGAGGTCTGGTTACCCCAGACGAAGGCCGTATTTGTGGCAAAGCCGTCGAACTGTTTAGACATCAACGCTCTTAGACCGTTGGCGCCGCCGAGGAGCATGGCGAGCATGGCAGTACCCCAGAAGATGCCGAAGGCCGTGAGGAATGTTCTTGTCTTGTTGCGGGAAAGAGTGGCGAATATCTCCTTCCAGTTTTCTATGTCAAATATCGGATTAATCATGACCGTTGAATTCAGAAGGTTGTTTGATTATTCGTCACGCAAAGCTTCGACCGGCTTGATTTTCAAGGCTCTCAGAGCCGGGAAGAGTCCGGCGAGAGCGCCCGAGACAATCAGCACTATCGTGACATAGAGCGCGAGGCGTAAGTCGACGGTCGGGTCTTTGATGAAGTCACTGCCGCTGAAGGCCGCGGCGATGCCTTCGTTGGCAAGGATGCCGAGGAAGATGCCGATATAGCCGAACAGGGCTGTTATGAAAACACTCTCAAGGATAATCTGGACGAGGATGTTGCGGGGCTTGGCACCTATGGCGCGGCGGATGCCGATCTCGTGGGTGCGCTCGCGGACAGAGACAAACATGATGTTGCTGACGCCGATGATGCCCGATAGCATGGTGAAGAGGCCGATGATCCAGATGGCCATATTCAGAATCCTGAAGGCGCCGCCCATGGTGAGATGGTTGACAAACTGGTTCCAGATCCAGATGGCGCTCTCGTCGTCGGGGTTGAACTGATGGATTCGACCCATCGTTGCGCGCACATCTTTCTCGAATTCAAGGCCTTCTTCCTCGGTCGAGAGGTTCGACACGTTGAGCCTGATCTGATTGATGTAGCCGCCGTCGCCCTTGATGGCGTTGACGGTAGTGAAGGGTGCATAGTTGGTCGTATTGCCCTCGTTTGAGTAGACACCGACGACGATGAAGGCGAGCTGCATCGACTTGACAGGCCGGCCGACGGCTTTCTCGGCGTCGCCGAAGAGAATCTTGGCGTTAGACTCCGAGATGACAAGGACGCGGCGGGCCTCGTCGATGTCGCGGCGGTTGATGAAACGGCCGTGGGCGAGCTTCATGCGGCCGGTCTTCTCCATTTCGGGGAAGACGCCATAGAGGCCGCCGGTGATATAGTCGCTGGGGGTAGAGATGACGGCCGTGTCGATCGACACCGTCGCGGTCGCGCCCGTCATGCGGTCGCCCAACTCACTCTCGAGGACGTCGATGTCGGAGGCCTTGAGGCGAATCCGGCGGTTTTCCTTGTAACCCTGATAAGGCATCGAAGTGTTGCCGCCCCAGATGTTGACGTTGTCGGAGGTGCCTTCGGCGGCGTTGCTCTCGAAAGATGTGAGGACGCCCTTCGACATGCCGACGAGGACGACGAGCATCAGGATGCCCCAGGCCACGGCGAAGCCGGTCAGACCGGTGCGCAGCTTGTTGTTGCGCAGGGTCTGCAATATTTCTCTCAGGAGGTCAGTCATGGCCGGTCGATAATTTGGCCGTCGACGAGACGGATGATGCGGTTTGTCTGCTCACCGACGCCGGGGTCGTGGGTGACGATGACGATGGTCATGCCCTCGGCGTTGAGCTGTCGGAAGATCTGCATGACGTCGTGCGAGGTCTTGCTGTCGAGGGCGCCGGTGGGTTCGTCGGCGAGGATGATAGAGGGATTTGTGATGAGCGAACGGGCGATGGCGACGCGCTGTTTCTGACCGCCCGAGAGTTCCCCGGGGAGATGGTGGGCGCGGTCAGCCAGACCGAGGCGCTCGAGCTGCTCCATGGCCAGGCGGTTGCGCTTCTTGCGCGAGACACCCTGATAGAAGAGCGGCAGGGCGACGTTCTCGACGGCGTTCTTGTAACTGATGAGGTTGAACGACTGGAAAACGAAGCCGATCATGCGGTTGCGCAGCTCGGCGGCACGGTTTTCGCTGAGATTCTTGATGAGAACACCGCCGAGGTGGTACTCGCCGGTATCATAGGTGTCGAGTATGCCCAGAATGTTGAGCAGGGTCGATTTGCCTGAACCCGAAGACCCCATGATTGAGACAAGCTCGCCACGCTCAATCTCAAGGTTGATATCCTTGAGCACATGTAGCGGCACAGCCCCCTGATAGGTCTTGTTAATGTCCTTTAAATCAATAATCGGCATTGCTGTGATGAATGTTAGATGTTTTTAAAATAGATTGTAGTTAGCTAATAGGCCTGACGCCGTGGCAAAATTATAAATATTTCTTAAAACGGCCAACAAAAAATGCCTGATGCAGGCAAAAAAATCGGGCGTCTCACGATGCCCGAAAATTCTTTAACCTTAAATCTAATACCATGAAAAACACAGTGCAAATATAGTAATTCTGATATGAGAACAGCCGGGGCGCCAAAAATTTTTTACAAAACGGTGAATTAATATTTAGTAACACATCCTTTGTGTTATATTTTTATTAATTTCGCGATAGCATAAAAACAAAAAGACAGGCCGAAAGGCGTTACATTGATACAATGAGAGTAAAAATATTAGTAATAGACGACGAAGAGTCAATCTGCGAAATCCTTAAGTTCAATCTCGAGAAAGAAGGATATGAGGTAGACTGCGCCTACAGCGCCGAAGAGGCCCTCGACATGAACCTCGGCGAGTACTCGCTGTTTCTCGTCGACATCATGATGGACACACTGAGCGGATTCGATTTCGCCAAACGCGTGCGCAACGTCACCAAGACCGAGTACACCCCGATTATTTTCTGCTCGGCTCTGACCGACGAAGACGAGAAAGTCATGGGTCTGAACATCGGCGCAGACGATTATGTCACCAAACCGTTTGTCATCGGCGAGGTACTCGCCCGCGTACGCGCCGTGCTGCGCCGCTCGGCCATCACCCGCACCATAGCCGAGACCGACGCCGCCGACAGCATCTATAAACCCGACATCAGCTACAAGGCGCTGCGCATCGACCAGAACGAAAAGCTCTGCTATCTCGACGGCCAGGAAGTGCAGCTGACCCGCACGGAGTTCGACATATTAATGTTTTTCCTCACACACCGTAACCGCATCTACTCGCGCGAAGAAATCATCGAACAGGTATGGGGCGCCGACGTGGTGGTCACCAACCGCACGATTGACACGAACATAACCCGACTACGCAAGAAACTCGCTGAATACGGCAACAACATCGTGACACGTCAGGGATTCGGCTATGGCTTTAAAGAGACACATTAGTTATCAGTGGCGACTATTCATCCCGCTGATCACGACAATCTGGGCACTCATCATCGGCATGGCTCTGTGGCAGGCCGAGAAAGAGCGTAACTATCAGGCCGACAAGCTGCGCGCCCAGCTGTCGCTGATAAACGACCGCATCATCGACGCATACAAGACCGAGATCAACCCTCAGTCGTACTTCAAGTTTGTCAGTACGAGCTTCCAGAAGATGCCTGAGTATGAGCAGATACGCATCTCGGTCTACAAGGACGAGAATCTCATATATAATATAGGTGAAATCGTCAGTCTCTCTGACGAGGAGATACTCCACGACGCCGGCCTGACCGTGTCGCCCGGCGAAAGCGACCTCGAAGCGTCGGAGTCGAGCGGCCACAACAGCGAATACTTCTACTACAAGGCAACCACGAGCGACGACGGACGCCTCGAGGTACTCACCGTCGTCCCCGTCAACGAGCTGCTGCGCAAGGCCAGCCTGCCCGACCCGAAGATCTGGGTCGTCGTCGTGCTTATCGCCATAGTGCTGACGGTGCTATCATACTACACGACGCGCTATCTCGGCACCAACGTCAAGATTCTCCGCGACTTTGCTATCAATTCGGCCAACGACCGCAACTACAAGCCCGACCTGTCGAAGATTCCCCACGACGAGCTCGGCGACATCACCCGCCAGATAGCCCGCCTCCACAACAACCTGACGCAGGCGCTCGAAAACACCAAGCGCGAGCACGACGTCGCCCTCCACGCCATGAACGAAAAGGCGCGGCTCAAACGTCAGCTGACCAACAACATAAACCACGAGCTGAAGACACCGGTCGGCGTCATCAAGGGCTATCTCGACACCATCGTCGACAACCCCGACATGGGCCCGGCAGCCCGCGAGCGCTTCATCACCAAAGCCCAGGAGCACGTCAACCGCCTGGTCAACCTCATGAACGACGTATCGTCGCTGACCCGCCTCGACGAGGGCTCGTCGATTATCAACACCGAGCCCATCGACTTCCACGACGTCGTCTACTCGGTCATCAGCGACTGCACCGAGTCTGGCATGCTCGGCAACCTCTCGTTTGCCTACGACATACCGCTCAACTGCCGCATCAACGGCAACTTCAACCTGCTCACGGGCATGCTCAGCAACCTCGTGAAGAACGCAAACATACACTCGAAAGGCACCGAGTGCGGCATCAAACTCGTCGGCGAAGACGATAAATTCTATACTTTCGCTTTCTATGACAACGGCATAGGCGTCAGCCAGGAGCATATACCGCACCTCTTCGACCGCTTCTACCGCGTCGACTCGGGCCGCAGCCGCAAGGCCGGCGGCACTGGTCTCGGCCTGTCCATCGTGCAGAACACGGTGCTGGCCCACGGCGGCACAATCGTGATTTCAAACCGTCCCGAGGGCGGCCTGCAGTTTACGTTCACCCTGCCGAAAGCACATCAATGACAAGACGTCGCATATTGTCTTATAGAATTTACTTAACATCGAGGCGTTAACTTTGGCGCATCATAACAACAAAGATATACTGAAATCATTCCTGAAAAGACTAAATCCGCAATAATACACTCAAAAGCATAAAAGTTACACAAGCAACATTCACAAAACAATCGGGCGTCGCGAGACGTCCGATTGTTTTTCCGCCCCTCACCCCACCCGACGGCAGATTCAGCATAATTTAGCTTTTATAATTGTAGATAAATAGTTAATTTTGCACGACAATAAACCAAACGTAAGAAAATGAATAATCCTGACTGGAGCAAACTGCCTTTCGGCTACTTCCCGACAGATTATAACCTGTCTCTTATACACATCTGACGCTGCCGACGATATGCAGTGTG
>CALZQD010000057.1 GCA_945828175.1 uncultured Bacteroidales bacterium
ACTTCGAAGAGTGCTTCTTGGGTGCACGAGTCTTGAGACCCTTAGCATAAAGACCCTTGCGAGAACGGGGATGTCCACCTGAAGCGCGGCCTTCGCCACCACCCATGGGGTGATCGACAGGGTTCATCACGACGCCGCGGTTGCGGGGACGACGGCCGAGCCAACGAGAGCGGCCGGCTTTACCGCTGCGTTCGAGAGAGTGCTCGCTGTTGCTGACAACGCCGATAGTGGCTTTGCAGGCAGAGAGGACTTTGCGGGTTTCGCCTGAAGGTAATTTGATAATCGCGTAATCTCCTTCGCGTGACACGATCTGTGCGAAGGTACCGGCCGAACGCGCCATGAAGGCGCCCTGACCGGGACGGAGCTCGATGTTGTGGATTACAGTACCGACGGGGATTTTGCTCAGGGGGAGGGCGTTGCCGACCTCGGGAGCGGCATCGGGACCGCTTACAACCGTGGCTCCTACTTGTAAGCCGTTGGGTGCAATGATATAAGCCTTAGCACCGTCGACATAGTAAAGAAGAGCAATGCGGGCCGAACGGTTAGGATCGTACTCGATTGATTTTACTACTGCGGGTACTCCGTCTTTTGTTCTCTTAAAGTCAATGATACGGTATTTGCGTTTGTGGCCACCACCAAGGTAACGTGTGGTTAGGTGACCCTCGGCGTTGCGGCCGCCGCTGCTCTTCTTACCGACTGTAAGAGATTTCTCCGGTGTAGTAGCAGTGATCGTACCTTTAAATACACCGATAACTTTGTGTCTTTGCCCCGGAGTTGTGGGCTTGAATTTTCTTACTGCCATTTTCTATTAAATATTGCTATAAAAGTCGATTGTTTGACCTTCGCCGACTGTGACAAAAGCCTTCTTCCATGCACTTATCTTGCCACGGAGAAGACCGCTCTTTGTCCAGCGCGATTTGTTTTTGCCACGCACGATGCTTGTGTTGACGCTCACGACTTTAACACCATAAAGCTTCTCTACCAGGTCTTTGATCTGGTATTTGTTGGCTTCGGGAGAAACAGAGAATGTATAGCGGTTAAGCTTCTCTGTCAGCTTGGTGGCTTTCTCGGTTACTACCGGTTTGATCATAATTTCCATTACTTTTTCCTCCTGTGGCATTAAAGTTTGTTAATCAACTCAAGGCTACTCTCCGTCAGGACAATAGCGTTGTTATTGAGCAGTGCATACGTGTTGATGTCCGAAGCACTCATCAGTCGAGCGTTCGGCACATTACGTGATGACAAAAATACGTTTTTATTTTGGGCTGCTAAAACCAGAAGTACCTTTTTGTCATTAACTTTAAGATTTTTAGTAATTTTTATAAAATCTTTAGTTTTAGGAGCTTCGAGAGTGAAGTCCTCGACAATGATTATCTGGTTGGCCTGTGCTTTTGCTGTCAGCGCCGACTTGCGGGCAAGCTGTTTTACCTTGCGGTTGAGTTTGAAACGGTAGTCACGGGGACGGGGACCGAAGACGCGGCCGCCACCGACGAGAACGGGCGAGTTGATGTCACCGATACGGCTGCCGCCGCCACCCTTCTGCTTGTGGAGCTTGCGTGTCGAGCCCGACACCTCGCTGCGTTCTTTCGACTTGTGAGTGCCCTGACGCTGGTTGGCAAGGTACTGCTTGACATCGAGATATACGGCTTGCTCGTTTGCTTCTACAGCAAAGACTTCGTCGTTAAGCACGGCTTTGCGACCGGTGTCCTGACCTTCTACATTGTATATTGCGAGTTCCATATTACTTCTCAATTAAAACGATTGAACCTTTGCTTCCGGGTATTGAACCCTTGATCATCATTAAGTTGTGCTCAGCGATAACTTTCAGCACCTGGAGGTTCTGAACAGTAACGCGCTGATTGCCCATCTGGCCGGCCATGCGCATGCCTTTGAACACCTTTGCGGGGTAAGAGCAGGCACCTACCGAACCGGGAGCGCGGAGGCGGTTATGCTGACCGTGTGTCGACTGACCGACACCGCCAAAGCCGTGACGTTTAACAACGCCCTGGTGGCCTTTACCTTTCGATACGCCTACGATGTCGACAAAGTCGGCTTCGGTAAACATGTCGACGGTCAGGGTGTCTCCAAGCTTGTATTCACCGTCAAATCCTTTGAACTCGGCCAAGTGTCTCTTGGGTGTCACACCGGCTTTCTTGAAGTGACCGATCTCGGGCTGGGTGAGGTGCTTCTCTTTCTGCTCCTCGAAACCGAGCTGGAGGGCGTTATAGCCGTCTTTGTCAGCTGTCTTGACCTGAGTAACAACACAAGGACCTACTTCGATAACAGTGCACGGCACATTCTTACCGTCGGCACTGAAAACGGATGTCATTCCGATTTTCTTTCCAATTAATCCTGGCATTTCTCTAAATTTTGTTTTGTTTATTGTATTTGTTTATATGGTTGAAGTCTGCCGCCGGAGCGTTGCCGGCCCGGCGGCAGGCGTCAAATATATCAGACTTTGATCTGCACCTCTACACCGCTGGGGAGCTCGAGCTTCATCAGCGCGTCGACGGTCTTGGCTGTCGAGTTGTAGATGTCGATGAGACGTTTGAATGACGAAAGCTGGAACTGCTCGCGCGATTTCTTGTTGACGAAGGTCGAGCGGTTGACAGTGAAGATGCGTTTGTGGGTCGGCAGGGGTATCGGACCGCTCACCACAGCGCCTGTAGCCTTCACAGTCTTGACGATCTTCTCGGCCGATTTGTCGACGAGATTGTGATCGTAAGATTTAAGTTTGATTCTTATTTTCTGGCTCATAAGATTATGATGTTTTATTTTGTTTTTACTTTAAGAGATCTACCCGACCCTGACATTCGGTCAGAACGTTCTTGGCGATCGATGAAGAAACCTCGGCATAGTGCGAGAAGGTCATTGTCGATGTGGCGCGGCCGCTGGTGATTGTACGCAGCGCTGTCACATAACCGAACATCTCGGCGAGCGGGGCTTTGGCCTTGACGACGCGGGCGCCCGAACGGCTTGTCTCCATGCCTTCGACCTGACCGCGGCGTTTGTTAAGGTCAGAGATAACGTCGCCCATCGATTCTTCGGGTGTAACGACCTCGATCTTCATGATAGGCTCGAGAAGCACGGGACCTGCCTTCTCCGAAGCCTTCTTGAAGGCCTGGATGGCGCAGAGCTCGAATGAGAGCTGATCTGAGTCGACGGGGTGGAATGAACCATCGAGAACGGTAACTTTGAGGCGCTCTACGGGGTAGCCGGCGAGCACGCCGTTCTTCATAGCGGTTGTGAAGCCCTTCTGAATCGAGGGGATGAATTCCTTGGGAATGTTACCGCCCTTGACTTCGTCGACAAACTGCAGACCGCCTTCGAAGCCTTCGTCAACGGGTTCGACGCGGACGATGATGTCAGCGAACTTACCGCGACCACCTGTCTGCTTCTTGAATACCTCGCGAAGCTCGACGGGCTGGGTGATAGCCTCTTTGTAAGTAACCTGCGGACGGCCCTGGTTGCACTCAACCTTGAACTCGCGGCGCAGACGGTCGATGATGATGTCGAGGTGAAGCTCGCCCATACCCGAGATAACGGTCTGGCCGGTCTCCTCGTTAGTCTCGACGCGGAAGGTCGGGTCTTCCTCAGCAAGTTTCTGAAGGCCGACACCGAGTTTGTCGAGGTCTTTCTGAGTCTTGGGCTCTACGGCGATACCAATAACGGGATCGGGGAATTCCATAGCCTCGAGAACGATGGGAGCGTCTTCAGCGCAGAGGGTATCACCTGTGCGGATATCCTTGAAGCCTACGCCTGCGCCGATATCGCCGCAGCCGATTTTCTCCATCGGGTTCTGCTTGTTTGAGTGCATCTGGAACAGACGCGAAACACGCTCTTTCTTACCCGAGCGGGCATTGAGGACATAGCTGCCTGCGACGACGTCGCCCGAGTAGACACGGAAGAATGTCAGACGGCCGACATAGGGGTCGGTAGCGATCTTGAATGCCAGCGAGCACATGGGAGCGTCGCTCGACGGTTCGCGGGTCTCAACTTTGTCGGGATCGTCAACGCTGTGGCCTTCGACTGCACCGGCGTCTGTCGGGCTGGGGAGGTATGCGCAGACAGCGTCGAGAAGACACTGCACGCCTTTGTTCTTGAACGAAGAACCGCAAATCATAGGCACAACGTCCATCGACAGAGTTGCCTTGCGGAGAGCCTTCTTGATCTCGTCGATTGTGATGGTCGAGGGATCATCGAAGTATTTTGCCATGAGGTCGTCGTCGTATTCGGCGATTTTCTCAAGCATTTTGTCACGCCATTCTTCTGCTTCGCTGACGAGGTTGGCGGGGATATCGTCGATCTCATAGTCGGCGCCCATTGTCTCGTCGTGCCAGAAGATAGCTTTCATCATAATCAGGTCGACAACGCCCTTGAATGTCTCCTCGGCGCCGATAGGAATCTGAATCGGGCAGGGATTTGCTCCAAGAACGTCTTTGAGCTGACGGACTACTTCAAAGAAGTTAGCGCCCGAACGGTCCATCTTGTTGACATAGCCAATCCGGGGCACATTGTATTTGTCAGCCTGACGCCAGACAGTCTCAGACTGGGGCTCGACACCGCCGACGGCACAGAATGTTGCGACAGCGCCGTCAAGCACGCGGAGCGAACGCTCCACCTCGACGGTGAAGTCGACGTGTCCCGGAGTGTCAATCAGGTTGATTTTATATTTCTCATCATTATATTTCCAGTACGTTGTCGTAGCAGCCGAGGTAATTGTGATACCACGCTCCTGCTCCTGCTCCATCCAGTCCATCGTAGCGGCACCCTCGTGTACCTCGCCAATCTTGTGTGTCAGACCGGTGTAGAAGAGGATACGCTCTGATGTAGTGGTCTTACCGGCATCGATGTGGGCCATAATGCCGATATTGCGCGTATATTTAAGTAATTCGTCTGATTTAGCCATTTTGCTTAATACGATAGAAATTTATATTCAATGAAACTTGCATTAGAAGCGGAAGTGAGCGAATGCACGGTTGGCCTCGGCCATCTTGTGCATATCTTCTTTGCGTTTGAATGCACCACCCTGTTCGTTAAAAGCGTCAACGACTTCGGCAGCGAGTTTGTCGGCCATTGTCTTGCCGCCGCGTTTGCGGGCGTAAAGGATAAGATTTTTCATTGATATAGACTCCTTGCGGTCGGGGCGGATATCAGTAGGGACCTGGAATGTAGCGCCACCGACGCGACGCGATTTGACCTCAACGAGGGGAGTAACGTTTTCGAGCGCCTTCTTCCAGATTTCGAGGGCGGTCATTTCTTCGTTGGGCAGTTTCGACTTCACAGTTTCGAGCGCGTCGTAAAAGATTGTGAAAGCGGTGTTTTTCTTGCCGTCATACATCAGATGATTGACAAACTTTGTGACTTTCACATCGTTAAAAACGGGATCGGGCAGAACGATCCGTTTCTTGGGCTTTGCCTTTCTCATTTTAAAAGATTGGTTTGTGTTTTTGATTGCTTGGTTGCTTTCTTCTTCATTCTTCAGCAGTGTCCTCTGACATGCTTACTCAACCGGGTAGCCAGCTTTTCAAGAAATTCAAAAACGAGTTAATTGATTGTTTGATAATTTACTCGCGGTGCGTTCAGTAATAACTTCACCCTATCGCGTGACGTACGCGGCAGGATTACTTCTTGGCTGCACCGGCCTTGGGACGTTTGGCTCCGTATTTCGAGCGACGCTGTGTACGGTCCTTGACACCGCTGGTATCGAGTGTACCGCGAACGATGTGATAGCGGACACCGGGAAGGTCTTTCACACGGCCGCCACGGACAAGCACGATCGAGTGCTCCTGAAGGTTGTGGCCTTCACCGGGGATGTATGAGTTGACTTCCTTACCGTTGGTCAAGCGCACACGCGCTACCTTACGCATAGCCGAGTTAGGCTTTTTGGGAGTGGTAGTATACACACGCACACACACGCCGCGACGCTGCGGGCATGAATCGAGAGCGGGTGATTTACTCTTGTCCTCAAGAGCTACACGTCCTTTTCTTACTAATTGCTGAATAGTAGGCATCTTAGTTTCTTTAGTTTTCTTTAATAGTTTACTTTATCTCTTAGTTTTCAAATTTTCGATTTCACACACAAGTCGCGCCACCTATCGCCGTCGTTTTCAACGACTTAGCGACAGCAGGGCGCTATTGTGCCTTAAATTCGCCACAAAATTAATCATTATCGCGCTAATATCCAAACATTTCCGACTTTTTCTTTCATCTTAATTTTCACCGCCTGAATGCTCAGTATGCATTCTTTTCGCCCTGAATGGCGTTGACGACGGTGCGGGCGATGATTTTGAGGTCGAGAAGAAGGGTCCAGTTTTCGATATACCAGACGTCGTATTCGACACGTTTTTCCATTTTCCACAGCTCGTCTGTGGGGCCGCGGTAGCCGTTGACCTGAGCCCAGCCCGTGATACCCGGGCGGACAGTGTGGCGCGCCATATACTGCTCGATGAGCTTCGAGTAGTCCTGAGTGTGCTTGAGCATATGAGGGCGCGGTCCGACAATCGACATATCGCCCTTGAAGACGTTGATAAACTGCGGGAGTTCGTCGATGCTCGAGCGGCGCAGGAAATCGCCGAAGCGGGTCTTGCGGGGATCATGCTCGGTGGCCTGGACGCTGTCGGCGGCATTGTTGACGTGCATCGTTCTGAATTTCAGACACTCGAACGATTCGCCGCGATAGCCCGTGCGTTTCTGCTTGAAGTAGACCGGACCGGGCGACGTCAGCTTGATAGCGATTGCGACAGGTATATAGACAAGCGGATAGAAGCAGAGCACGACCGACGAGAAGGCGATGTCGAATGTGCGCTTGACAGCACTGTTGAAGCGGCTCTTCAACGGATTGCGGCGATTGGCGAGCACAGGCATCTGGCCGATGGTGCGCAGTTCGAAGCTTCGGCCGAAGAAATGCGGTACACGCGGCACGAAGAAGAATTCACACATGGCGCTGTCGGCAATCTTCATGACGCGCGCGAGGCTGCTGCTGTCGGGCGCTATCAGCGTGTAGTAAATCTGCTTGATCTTCTTCTCTTTGACATATCTCTCGAGGTCGTCGAGCGAACCGAGATATTTGCCTTTGCCGCGGAATTCGGGCGAGCAGCTGTCGTCGAAGAAGCCTTCGATATGATAGCCGTAGCCGGGGTCGACCTCGAGCTCCAACATCAGGCGCAGCGACGTGGCGTTGGTGCCAACGATGACGACGCGCGTGAAGTTGTAGCCTCGGCGGCGCCGATGCTTGACAAACCAGCGCGAGATGAGCCACCACGACGGCAGGCAGACAGTCATCAGGGCGTAGAAAATCAGATAGCCCTTGAGCGTTATGCCTTTGAGCCCGAGGAAGGCGATGAGCGACAGGAAGAAGAGGGCGTGAATACCGACGGTGATAAGACTGTCGCGGACGACACGATCCATGACGATGGCTCGCCAGCGGTGGGGGTCGCCGGCCGACCAGATTATCACGGGCAGATAGCTGACGCTCACGAGCAGCCACAGCTGCCGGATGTCACCGCTGTTTTTAATCTCGGGGCATATCAGTATCGTTATCCAGAAAAGCAGGTTGACCAGCACCAGGTCTGTGAAGTTGAAACAGGCCTGGAGATAGCGGTCATAACCTTGTCGGCGGATATTATCTATCATTAAGAGGGAGCGTAGAAGGTGATGTTTACAGGCCGGGCGCCGATGGCGCCCGGCCGCATTTATTCATTGGATGTTGTGAAGACGGCGGCGACAATCTCGCGCAAGCCCGTCAGAGCTTGCTGTCGATCAGTTTCACCTTGTCTTCGAGCTCTCTGATATCTTCTTTGAGGCGCTCGGCGCGGCGCTCGAACTCTTTGAGCATCGAGTCGCCCGACTTCGACTTCGAGCTGAGGAAGCCGAGGTTGTTCTCATAAGTGCGCAGCTCGTTGCGTTTTGCCTCGAGGGCGCGTGTGAGGCGTTCGCGCTCGCGGTAGAGCTTGTTCTCGTCGCCCTCGATTTCGGCCACGGCGTTTTTGAAACGTTCCTTGCGGGCCTGGGCGCCGTTAAGGTCGAGGTCGCTGCGGAGCTTTTCGAGGCGGCGGCGGTATTCGTCGTAGACTTTATCTTTCTCTTTATAGGGTACATGGCCTATCTGCTGCCATTCCTGATGGATAGAGCGCAGGAGTTCGACAGCCTCTTCTTTGGGAGTCTCGGCCGTGATGAGGTCGAGCTTGGCGATGAGGTCACGCTTGGCCTTGAGATTGGCGGCTTCGACGCTGCGGACACTGTTACCGGCCTGTTTTTTCTGTTCGAAGAAGTGGTCGCAGGCAGCGAGGAAGCGTTTCCAGACGTTGTCGCTGTATTTCTTGGCAACGGCGCCGACGGTCTTCCATTCTTTCTGAAGGGCGACGAGTTCGTCGGTTGCACGGCGCCAGTCGGTGCTGTCCTGCAGGGCCTCGGCACGTTCGCAGAGCGATACCTTTTTGTCGAGGTTGGCGGCGAGACGGTCGCGTGTACCCTTGAAATACTCGGCCTTGGCGGTGAAGAAGCGGTCGCAGGCGGCGCGGAAGCGGGCGAAGAGCTGGTTGTTGAGTTTGCGCGATGCAAAGCCGTAGTTTTTCCACTCGGCCTGGGCCTCCATGATTGTCTTGGTCATCTCATCCCAAGCGGCGAAACTGTTGAGATTCGAGAAGTCGAGAGCCTCGATGCGCTCGCAGATGGCAGTCTTGCCGGCCTCGTTCTCGGCCTCGCGGGCCTTGCGGGCTTCGAAGTAGGTCTGATAGCGCTTGTT
>CALZQD010000058.1 GCA_945828175.1 uncultured Bacteroidales bacterium
ATCTACACACTGCATATCGTCGGCAGCGTCAGATGTGTATAAGAGACAAGTATCGCGTGGCTCTTGATTGTAATGCCACGCTCGCGTTCGAGATCCATATCGTCAAGCACCTGAGCCTCCATATCTTTGGCCGCAACCGTATTGGTATATTCGAGCAGGCGGTCAGCAAGCGTCGACTTGCCGTGGTCGATATGGGCTATGATGCAGAAATTGCGTATATTCTTCATTACTGTACCTTATTTGTCTGCAAAATTAACAATTCCCGAGCGATTTTGCATTATCGAACGCTGAAAATCATATGTCAGAGGGCGGCGATTAAAGAAAAAATAAAATTTTTTGATTTATTTTGTTGCAAAATCGGACGGGCATCGTCTTGATTATAGAAACGCGAAAGAAATGGCTCACGATATACTGACATCGACTTTCTTGGCTCTGAGGCAGAAGCTCGTCAGAGGCGCCGGACGCATTGTTGGCGCCGACGAGGCTGACGACATCCTCCAGGATGCGTTTGTCAGGCTCTGGAACCGCCGCGACGAAATCACCGACAGCCGCCACGCCGAGGGTCTGGCGTCGGTGACGGTCAGAAATATCAGCATCGACCGCTTCAGAGAGCGCGAACGCCATGCGACCGAAGACCTCGACGGCAAGGAATCGTCCGACGAAGCCGACGACAGCCCCTCGGTCGAAGAGACATACTCTGAGGTCACGGCGATTATCAACAGCCGTCTGAGCGCTCGCGACCGACAAATAATGTATATGCGCGACCGCGACGGCATCGACTTCGACATCATCGCCGCCAAGTTCGGCCTCAGCGAAGCCAACGTCAGGATGATCGTCAGCCGCGCACGAACGACAATAAGAAACATCTATCTCTCCACTCAAAAATAAAGTTACACCGATGAACGACAACAAGAACATCAAATACATCGAACATCTGATCGACCTCTACTTCGAGAGCCGGACAGACAGCGCCGAGGAAACGCAGTTGCGCCGTCTGCTCGCTTCGACAGAGCTCACGAGCGCGAAAATCGACGAGGCCCGGGCTGTCATGGGCTACTTCGCCGCCTCGCGCGCCATCGAAGGCCGCGAGAAGCGAAAGAACGCCCAGACACGAATACTGCCGAGGGTAAGACTCATCGACATAGCCGCGTCGGTCGCCCTCATCGCGGCCTTCGCCCTGGCTCTGATAAACCTGCGGCCCGGTGACGACAGTAACCGCTGCCTGGCATACGCCAACGACATCGTCATCAGCGACGCCGCCGAGGTCATGGGCATCATGGACGACGACCTGTCGGCTATGCGCGAAGCCACCGAAGACTTCGAGGCAGAGCTAATCGACCAGATGCAATCAATCGACATCGATCTATAAATCATATGGGTATGAGTCAAATATTATTACTATTCACACTGCTGGCCATCGCATTCGGCCAAGCCGCCGCCCAGACCGGACTCAACATCGACAGCGCCTTCGACGGACGCTTCCGCTCGTCGCCCGACGCCGTCGAGACCGAAATCTCGGGCAAGACCCTGAAAAACTCGGCGCTCGACACCTATCGCAGCATCACCCTCACCGAACCCGCCCTCACGAGCGAAATCGAGGCGCTGGTGCTTAAAGACGGAGCCGCAGCCGAGACCCGCCAGGTGAGATATATCGAAGGCCGCCTCTACTACGCCTACTATATCTTCAAGCCTGTCGACAACTACCGCCGCTATCTATTCTTTATCAACGGCTTCCTCAAAGGAGGCAAGAAGATGACGCTCATCTACATGGCCGGCGAAGCCACACCCGAGCAAATCAACAAACTTATCTCAGGACGCAAATAAAAACATGTATAGAACAATGAGACATCAGATTATCACATTATTCCTCGCCGCATCAGCCACCCTCGCGGCCGCAGCCTCGGCCAAGAACGACACCGTCGCCGTCATCGAGCACCCCAAGGCCGTGACCGTGACAACAACGGCCAACGGCACCACCATCCTCACGGTCAAAGGCAAGGAAGGCAACGACAACTACACATACAGCTATCAGACCGGCGGCAACAACGCCGACAGCCTCGACATCGACTTCGTCGAGCCGACAATCGAAGACTTCTCGCTGCCGTTCATGCGCAAAAAAGAGCCGGCGCAGCAGAAAAACCGTTACCGCTCGTTCGAATACACATGGTTCAACAATGTCTATCTCGGCATCCCCGACGCGACCCACTGCGGAGTCATACGCAACGGCTTCGAAGTTGGCGTACTGAGCATCTTCAGGCTCAACCAGCGTCTGTGGCGCCACGGGCCGTCGCTCTCCGTCGGCTTCGGCATGGGCTATCAGCGGCTGCGCGCACCCAAGCATCTGTTTGACAGCGAAGACGGCATCATCTACCCCGTCGAAGGCAGCAAGGAGATGAAAGTCGCTCGCTCGCACTTCAACACGATGCACCTCCATGTACCCGTTCTCATAAGCTATAAGTTCTACCGCTGGGTCAACGTCTCGGCGGGCGCGATCATCGACTTCAACACATACACCGCCGCCCACACCAAATATAAAATCGGCAACACCGAGACACGGCGCCACATCACCGGGCTCCACCAGCGCCAGATGACCATACAGCCCACCGTCATCATCGGTTTCGACGATTTCATCGGCCTGTATGTCAGATATTCGCCCATGAGCTACTTCCGCAAAGGCTACGGACCTGATTTCTCGACTATCTCGGGAGGCTTCACATTCATATTATAATTAAGGTAGGATAAAAATGAAACACTATATCATCATCGCCGCCCTCGCCTGCGCGGCAAGCGTCTCGGCCGCAGAGCCCGACAGCGTCATCATATTCGAGCGTCCCGACCTCGTCATCGTCACCGAAAACCCTTCGGGAACAAGCATCGCCATCAGCGGCAGCAACGACGACGGCCACTATAACTATAACTTCGACAGCAACAGCAACAACGCCACGATACTCAGCAACGAGGGCGGTCTATCGCTGACACGTCGCCGCCACCCCGAGTTCGACATCGTTGTCGACGGCTTCGACTTCGGCTTCGTCGGCGGACAGGCACCGTCGGCCCTCGATCTCGAGCAGGGCAAATCGTTTGAGCTCGGCATCCTCCACGTCCTCGGCTTCAGGTATATCAACTCTCACGGCAACTACCTCACCTTCGGCCCCGGCATCGTCTGGCGCAACCGACGCACCACGGGCAACACCCGCTTCACCGTCAGCGACGACGGCATTGTAGGCTACGGCACATATGCCGACGGCGTCACTCCGCGCTTCTCGCGCCTGAAGGTCTTCAGCCTGCAGTTCCCGCTAATCTGGAGCCAGAAGACGCCGCTGCGCATCTTCGACACACGGCTGGCTTTCTCTGTCGGCGCCATCGCCAACTGGAACGCCCACGGCAGCATACTGACCTCATGGACCGACGAAAACGGCGACAAAGTCAAGGAAAACATCACCGACTTCGGCCTGCGCCGATTCAGCGTCGACTTCTATGCCTCGGTGCGCGTATGCTCGTTCCTGCGCATCTACGCCCGCTATTCGCCCTACAAAATTTTCACCGGCTCCGGCTCTGTGGCAATGAAAAACTTCTCGACCGGAATCTCACTCGCGCTGTGACACTTTCATATATCGCGAAAATTACATAACTTTGCAGTCAAAACAAACAAACTCTACATTATACTAACATCATGGACCGTGAAGTAAGAGTAAGATTCGCTCCCTCGCCCACAGGGCCTTTACATATCGGAGGTGTCAGAACAGCCCTCTACAACTATCTTTTCGCACGCCGCAACAACGGCAAAATGATTCTCCGCATCGAAGACACCGACTCGCAGCGCTTCGTGCCGGGTGCCGAAGACTATATCAACGAAGCCCTCGGCTGGCTCGGCATCAAGATTGACGAAGGTGTCAGAGAGGGAGGTCCCTACGGCCCCTACAAGCAGAGCGAGCGCCGCGACATCTACCGCGAGCACGTCAAGATGCTGCTCGACAGGGGCAAGGCATATATCGCCTTCGACACCCCCGCCGAGCTCGAGGCCAAGCGCAACGAGATACAGAATTTCCAGTATGACGCCTCGACACGTCTGTCGATGCGCAACTCGCTGTCGATGCCGGCCGACGAGGTCAAGCGCCTCATCGACGAAGGCACGCAGTATGTCGTCCGCTTCAAGATCGAGCCCGGACGCAACGTCGAGGTCAACGACCTCATCCGCGGCAAAGTCGTCATCAAGAGCGACATCCTCGACGACAAGGTGCTCTATAAAAGCGCCGACGACCTGCCCACCTACCACCTGGCCAACATCGTCGACGACCATCTGATGAAGGTGTCGCACGTCATCCGCGGCGAAGAGTGGCTGCCCTCGGCACCGCTCCACGTCCTGCTCTATGAGGCATTCGGCTGGGCCGACACGATGCCCGAGTTTGTCCACCTGCCTCTGCTGCTCAAGCCCGACGGCAAAGGCAAACTCAGCAAGCGCGACGGCGACCGTCTCGGCTTCCCCGTCTTCCCGCTCGAATGGCACGACCCGGCCAGCGGCAACATCTCGCGCGGCTACCGCGAAAGCGGCTATCTGCCCGAGGCCGTCGTCAACTTCCTCGCCCTCTTGGGCTGGAACCCCGGCGACGACACCGAGGTGATGTCGATCGACGAGCTTATCGCCAAATTCTCGTTTGAGCACTGCTCGAAAGCCGGCGCCAAATTCGCATACGAAAAAGGCAAATGGTTTAACCACACATATCTCCAGCAGCTCGACGACCGCGCGCTGGCCGAACTGTTCATCCCCGTGCTCAAAGAACACGGCGTCAACCCCGACGACTTCGGCATCGACTACATCACCCGCGCAGTCGCCATGGTCAAGAGCCGCATCAGCTTCGTCAGAGACCTCTGGGAGCACGCAGGTTTCTTCTTCGTCGACCCCGAGAGCTACGACCCCAAGGCCGTCAAGAAACGCTGGTCAGAAGACACGCCCCGCATCATGAACGAACTTATCGCCCAGCTCGAGGCTCTGCCCGATTTCTCGGCCAAGCCCTCTGAGGAGGTCATTCTCAAATGGATCACCGACAACGGCTACCACATGGGCAACGTCATGAACGCCTTCCGTCTTGCCGTAGTCGGCGAATGCAAAGGCCCCCACATGTTCGAAATCACCGAGCTTATGGGCCGCGAGAAAACAATCGAACGCATCAAAAAGGCCATCGAGAATATAAAGCCTGATGAACCCGCTTTATAATGCCGGCATCCATTGTCTGAGCCTGGGCGCGCGACTGGCCTCGCTGAAGTCCGGCAAGATAACCCGCATGCTCAATGGGCAGCGGGCCACGGCCTCGACTCTCGCACAGCGACGCGCCGAGGTTGCTCCCGAAGGCTTCGACATATGGTTTCACGTCGCCTCGCTCGGCGAGTTCGAGCAGGCGCGCCCGATGATCGAGCGAATCAGAGCCAAGCAGCCCGACAAAAAGATACTTCTGTCGTTCTTCTCGCCTTCGGGCTACGAGGTCAGATGCAACTACGACAAGGTCGACGCAGTCTGCTACCTTCCCTTTGACACGCCTCGCCGCGTCAGGAAATTCTTAGCCGACGCCGCGCCCAAAATGGCCATCTTCGTCAAATATGAATTCTGGGGCAACTATCTCTCGGCGCTGAAGCAGGCCGGCATACCCGTCTACATCATCTCGGCCATCTTCCGTCCCGGCCAGAGATTCTTCAAGCCATGGGGTACGATGTTCAGAAAGATGCTGTCGTGCTACGAGCATCTCTTCGTGCAGGACGAGGCCTCGAAGAAACTCCTCGCCGGCATAGGCCTCGACAACGTCACCGCCGCCGGCGACACGCGCTTCGACCGTGTCAGCGACATCGTCGCCCACGCCAAAGACGTCGACGAAGTCGCCGCGATGACAGCCTCGTCGCCCTTCACCCTGATAGCAGGCAGCAGCTGGCCGGCCGACGAAGAGCTATACATTCCCTGGCTCCACAGCCATCCCGACGTCAAGGCAGTCATAGCGCCGCACGAGTTCGACGCGCGCCGCATCGAGGCTCTCGCCGACCGTCTCGGCCGCGAGCACACCGTCATCCTCTCTGAACTCCGCGCCAAAGGCACGACCCCGCACGACGCACGATATATCATCATCGACTGCTTCGGCCTTCTGAGCAGCATCTACCGCTACGGCGACGTCGCCGTTATCGGCGGCGGATTCGGCACCGGCATCCACAACCTCAACGAGGCAGCCGTCTACGATATGCCCGTCATCTTTGGTCCCAACCACCACAAATTCAAGGAAGCCGCCGACCTGCTCTCATGCGGCGGCGGTTTCAGCTATGACAGCGCCGAAGGTTTCGGCCGGGTCATCGAACCGCTCTATAAATCAAAAACAAACCTCGACAAAGCCGGCAAAGCCGCCGGCGACTACATCAGGCACAGCCTCGGAGCCACCGACAAAATTTACAAATTCATATTCAACGACCATGATTAAAGCCGCTATCATGGGCGGCTCAGGTTGCCGCGCAGGTGAACTTGTCCGCCTCATCATCAACCACCCCGACGTCAACCTGTTGTGGGCCTACAGTCTCTCTCACGCCGGTGTGGCGATAAGCGACATTCACCGCGGTCTCGTCGGCGAGTGCGACATCACCTTCACCGACCGGGCCGAGCTCGACGGCGTCGACGTGCTCTTCAGCTGTCTGCCCCAGGGCAAGCTGCGCGAGTTTCTTGCCGGACGCGAGCCCGACGACAATCTGCGCATTATCGATATCACGGGCGATTTCCGCCATGACTGCGCTGAAAGTGGCTTCACCTACGGTCTTCCCGAGCTCAACCGCAAGGCTCTCGTGAGAGGCGCGACCAAGGCATCGACACCGTCGCCGGCCGTCCACGCCGCGGCTCTCGGCCTGCTGCCGCTCGCCAAGAACCAGCTGCTGAACGCACCAATCGAGATCACGGGCGTCACCGCCTCGACCGACAGCTCGCTCGGCACAGATTTCGTCAACGAAATCACCGACGCCATGGCTGCATTGCAGACAAGTTTCAACGCGCCTGTAACGGTCGATATCAGCCGCGGCGACTTCCAGCGCGGCACGGCCGTTACGATAAAAACGACCACGACGATGTCGGCCGACAGCATCCGCCGGCTCTTCGAAGATTTCTATGACGACCATAATTTCACGTTTATCGTCGACCGACCTGTCGACATCCTCGACGTGGCCAACACAAACAAAGCCCTCATCTATATAGACAAGGACGGCGACACGCTGACAATCAGCACCGCAATCGACAATATCGTCAAAGGCTCGTCGGGCAACGCCATCCACTGCATGAACCTGCTCTTCGGCCTCCACGAGCGCACCGGCCTCAACCTCAAGGCCTCGGCCTACTGAGTTTCACACTATTGACCTTCAGCCGCGAGCGCCGATATCCGCGTCGGCTTGACGTCGCGCATCACTACCTTCATCTCTGAATCAAGGATATATAGCGTCGGTATCACACGGATGCTATAGATTTGCTCGTCCTCGACGCAATTATCTTTAGCCGCGAATTCCTTTATCGGGCCGTCGAGCGGCAGAGCGGTGCCGAAGTCGCTCCAGGCGCCGTCGGCGATGACGCCGACAAACTTCAGGCGTCCCGAAGCTACGGCCGCGGCTATCGCGGGGTCGGCGGCCATGGCGGCCGATATGTCGTGGCACTCGCTGCAGAAAGGATTGTAGAACATCACCACCGTCAGCGGAGCGCCGACAACCTCGCGCGACAAGGTCGTCTCACTGCCGTCCTTGGCCACAAGGCCGAAATCGGCGGCGGTCTCGCCTACCCTGTTCTTATTGATTTCCTCGAGCTGATATTCATAACGCATCCGCGCGCCTTCGTCGAGCCGCTCTGATTTGAGGAAGCTATTGAGATATAGGCGGTAATATTCGTCATTGTGCATCGGCGAAACGACGTCATAGAGATATATCTCGGCAATCTCACGCAAGCCTGCTGCGGCAGTGCTGTCGGCCTCCGAAGCCGCGACGAGCCGGTCGACGGCGCTCTGGAGCCGGGCAGTCGAGTCGGCGACAACCGAGAAAAGCGAGGTATAGTCGGCGAAGCTCTGCTCGATGAGCCGCGTGTCGCGCGACATCGTCGTGTCAGCGAAGTCGAGGCCGTCCCAGAAGTGGTCGATTATATATATGGCCCGGTCGACAGGCTGTGTCAGCGTTGCCGGGACGACGGGCAGCGGCAATTGTGCGCCGGCAAAGCAGGCGGCCGCGGCCGCGAGCGATAATAAAAGCGGCAGTCGTTTCATGATGATAAAAAGACAAAACGCGCGGCCGTCGATGTCATGCATCCGCCGGTCGCGCGTCTGGATTGTTGTTCTTATTAAGAATTAAGCCTTGCCGGCGCTGCCGAGAACGTTTACGATTTTGTGTTTGTAAAGTTTCTCCATGTTGTCGCGGGCCGGGCCAAGATATTTGCGGGGGTCGAATTCAGCAGGTTTTTCTGCGAACACGCGACGGACGGCGGCTGTCATGGCAAGACGGCTGTCAGAGTCGATGTTGATTTTGCAGACGGCGCTCTTGGCGGCTTTGCGGAGCTGCTCTTCGGGAATGCCGATAGCGTCGGGAAGTTTACCGCCGAACATGTTGATTGTGTCGACTTCTTCCTGGGGAACTGAAGATGAGCCTGTCTCTTATACACATCTCCGAGCCCACGAGACGTAGAGGAATCTC
>CALZQD010000059.1 GCA_945828175.1 uncultured Bacteroidales bacterium
TCATCATGACCCAGAGCAAAAAGATGTCAGTCTATATCGCCGGACGACTGAAGACACCCGATACCGTCACCATTGCCGCCACGGGCCACCGACCCGAAAACATCCGCGGCTTGACCTATGACACAGCTCTCCTCCTGGATATTCAGGACTACGGCATCTGCAGCCCGGCAAGGAAGCGCAACGACTTCCACCGTGTAGCAACCGCC
Organism: uncultured Bacteroidales bacterium; assembly: GCA_945828175.1. Taxonomy (GTDB): domain Bacteria; phylum Bacteroidota; class Bacteroidia; order Bacteroidales; family Muribaculaceae; genus CAG-873. The sequence goes on from CALZQD010000059.1 coordinate 207, forward strand.
GTCTTTCCCGTCATCAGCAGCAATCCTAACAGTCTGCTGATACTCCATGCCCGCGCCGCCGTTCCACATCTCTACCGCTGGTCCGGCCTCAAAGAATACACCGACCCCTCGCTCGCCCCTCCCGACATCCCGATAAAGAAACCTGACCCAACTGTTCCAATCATCATCCCACTCAAAATCGAGCGAAGCCTATGGAACAAGGGCTTCAGCCCTTGTGGCGAAACGATAGCCAGCAAGTTACCTCCCCATCCACGACCACGATAGCGGCAGACATCCCCGCGCGTCTAAACCGACCAAACCGATGTCAAACGTACATTGACATCGTTGGAAAAACAACTGCCCTTGCTGCAAGGTAATAATTTTGTAGGGTGGGGAAAATGTATTACCTTTGCAGTAAGTTTCTATAGTATGTAAATCGCAGAAATTAACGCACAGATAAATGGCTTTTTTTAAATTTTTCTCGAAAGAAAAGAAAGAGACGCTCGACCGCGGTCTTGAAAAGACCAAAACCGGTGTTTTCAGCAAGATCAAAAGGGCGTTCCTTGGCCGAAAAACAATTGATGCCGACTTCCTCGACGAGCTTGAAGAGATTTTTATCACCGGAGATGTCGGCGTCGAGACTACACTGAAGATTATCGAGCGCATCGAGCGCCGCGTCTCGCACGACAAATATATCGACTCTGACGAGCTCAACGAGATGCTTTGCGAGGAGATAACAGCCCTTCTCGCCGAGAACGACAACGAGCGCGACCTCGCCGACTTCGACACTCCTGCAGGCGTCAAGCCCTATGTTATCATGGTCGTCGGCGTCAACGGCGTCGGCAAGACAACCACCATTGGCAAACTCGCTCATCAATATAAAGCCGCCGGCAAAAAAGTGATGCTCGGTGCCGCAGATACGTTCAGGGCCGCCGCCGTCGAACAGCTTGACGAGTGGGCGCGCCGCGCCGACGTTCCTGTCGTAAAGCAGCAGCTCGGCTCTGATGCAGCAGCCGTCGCTTTCGACACACTGTCATCGGCCGTCGCCAACGGTACCGACGTCGTTATCATCGATACCGCAGGCCGACTCCACAACAAGAAGGGCCTCATGGACGAGCTTGCCAAGATCAAGCGAGTCATGGAAAAAGTCGTCCCCGGCGCTCCTCACGAAGTGCTTCTCGTCCTCGACGGCTCGACAGGCCAGAACGCTTTTGAGCAGGCCCGCCAGTTCTCGGCCACGACTCAGGTGACCGACCTCGCGATAACCAAGCTCGACGGCACAGCAAAAGGCGGCGTCGTCATCGGCATCAGCGACCAGTTTAAGATTCCCGTTAAATATATAGGTCTCGGCGAAGGAATTGAAGACCTCCAGGTATTCAACAAGCGTGAATTTGTCGAGTCGCTTTTCGGCAAACGTTGAGATGAAAAGAAAAAGCGTTAACGTCGTGACGATGGGGTGCTCGAAAAACCTCGTCGATTCCGAACGGGTGCTTAAAATGCTCGAATCGCGCGGCTTCGATGCCGTCCACAACGCTTCGGAGTTCAAGGGCGACATCGCCGTCATCAACACATGCGGTTTCATCGGCGATGCCAAAGAGGAATCAATCGAAATGATTCTCGAAGCCGTCAAGGCCAAAGCTTCACATAAACTTAAAAGTTTATATGTCATGGGCTGCCTTTCAGAGCGTTACCGCGACGAGCTCAAGGCCGAACTGCCCGAGGTCGACGGCTGGTATGGCAAGTTCGACTGGACGACTCTCGCCGACGATCTCGCCGGCAAATTCGCGCCTGCGTCGCATCTCTGGGAGCGCACCCTCACCACGCCGCCGCATCACGCCTATCTGAAAATCTCGGAAGGCTGCAACCGCTTCTGTTCGTTCTGCGCCATTCCCCTGATTACCGGCCGCTACAAATCGCGCCAGCCCGACGAGATTATCTCCGAGGTCAAAGACCTTGTCGCAAAGGGCGTCAAGGAATTCAATATCATAGCGCAGGACCTCTCGAGCTATGGCCTCGACCTCGAAGGACGTCACACGCTCGCAGACCTCGTCGACCGCATCGCCGACGTCGAGGGTGTCGAATGGATCAGGCTCCACTATGCTTATCCCGCCGACTTCCCTTACGACGTGTTCGAAGTGATGGCGCGCCGCAAGAACGTCTGCAAGTATCTCGATGTCGCCCTCCAGCACATCGACGACACCGTGCTGTCGAACATGCGCCGTCATATCACCGCCGACGAAACGCGACGCTTCCTTCAGCGGGTGCGCGAGGCCGTCCCCGGCATACATATCCGCACGACCCTGATGGTCGGCTTCCCCGGCGAGACCGACGAGGCTTTCGAACGTCTTGTCGACTTCGTCCGCGAGCAGCGCTTCGAGCGCATGGGCGCCTTCGCCTACTGCGAGGAAGAGGGCACCTACGGGGCCAAGACATTCGCCGACGATATCCCTCACGAAGTCAAGGATGAACGCCTCAACCGACTGATGGAAGTCCAGGAAGAAATCGCCCTCGAGGTCAACGAAGAGAAAATCGGCAAGACTCTCCGCGTCATCGTCGACTCTGAGAACGACGACTATTACGTCGGCCGCACAGAGTTCGATTCTCCCGAAGTCGACCCCGAAGTACTTATCTCTAAGGAGTGTCCTCTCGAAATCGGCAGCTTCTACGACGTCGAAATCACATCGGCAATGCCCTTCGAACTCATTGGCAAGGTCGTCTGAAACGCGGCCGCGCCATTTATTCCTCTCATTTGCAGTATCAAAATGATATTCGATGATATAACAGTCTCGGCAGTGAATAAATCGCTGGAGATGAACGTTCCATTCGCTCTCTATCTCTTCCCCGGCGACAAAGTCCCGACATTTTTTGCCAATCCGTCTTACCCTCAGACGAATAGCCGCAGCGACCGCCGCTTCGTCGTCGCGCCCTGGCTCGCGCCACTCCGTTCGGCCCGCGTCGTCGCCGACGAGTGTGATGCCGAGTCGCTGATGGCTTTAACTGTCAGCGCGCCGCTTCGCCCGGCCGCCGCTCAGGCAGTCGAAACGACCGACAAAGCGGCATATCTCGAGGGTGTCCGCTCGGTTGTCAGGCGTCTCGGACGAGAGGGCGGCAAGACGGTGATTTCATCGGTCATATGCCTTGATTATAAAAAAATTGATGCACTTGCTGCGGCCTCTGAATATTTCGCGATTCACCCCGAGGCCTTCTGCTATCTCTACTTCACGCCCGACACGAGCCTTTGGCTGGGCGCCTCGCCTGAAATTATCTATTCAATTGATAAACAGCGCGGTCGATTCAAGACCATGGCATTTGCCGGCACACGCCCGGTAGAAAAGCGCGATGAGCCATGGGACATCAAGAACATCGACGAGCAGCGCATCGTCGCCGACTACATCGCCGACCGCCTCGCGGCTTGCAATGTTAAGTTTGACGAAAAGCCCGTAATAACGGTCGACTACGGCAATATCCAGCATCTCTGCACGTTTTTTGAAGGTGAGGCCGATGCGTCGCTCACCGAGAAAATCGTCGACAGCCTCAATCCGACTCCGGCACTCGCGGGTTATCCGACGGCGACAGCCATAGCGGAGATTGCCCGCGTCGAGGCGCACAGCCGCGACTGCTACGGCGGCATCGTCGGCGTCGACGACAGCAGCGCGACTCGCATCTATGTCAATCTGCGTTGCGCCCGCCTGTCGCAGACTTCGACCTGCCTCTTTGCCGGAGGCGGCATCACGGCAGCCTCGGTACCCGAAGACGAGTGGACCGAGACGCGTCTCAAATCAAAACTTCTGAATTCTATAATCGAAAAAAGTGCAAAACGATAGCAAACATATATCCCAAGGCCGACCGCTTTTCGTCGTCTCAGTGGCGATTATCGTGTTGATAGCCTGTCAGTTTCTTCCGTGGTCTGACATGACGGGCGGCTTTATCAGCGACTTCAACCTTTTTGAAGACCTGTCGGGACCGCTCGACGTCAAAGGCCGTGCGACCGGCGGTGACATCGACCTCGCTCAAGAAATCGCCGAGGCCGAGAGCGAGGAGCTCAATGTTACGGCCGAGGAGGAACCGCCTGTCAGGGAGATAGAGTCACCGGCAGCCGAAGAGTCAGAAAGCTATGTCCCTAACTATGTCAATAGCAATAATTTCCTTTCGCCTCGTGTCGACGGCGAGATGGTCATCGAGGACTATTCGCCCGACGGCACGGCGCTCGCCCGCTTCAAGGCCGCGCTTGGCAGAGCGGCATCAGAAAATGTCAGAATCGCCGTCATAGGCGACTCATATATCGAGGGCGACCTCCTCTGTCAGGATATCCGCCGCAAACTCCGCGCCGTCTATGGCGGTTCAGGGGTAGGGTATGTGGCTCTTCACTCTGATTTCCCGGGCTTCAGGCGTTCGGTGGTGCAGTCTGACAAGGGCTGGACCAACCACGATATCCGCACGTCCCGTGCCACCGCTGTCAAAACCCTCTCGGGCGTCGTATCAACCTCTGAGCCGGGCGCGACCGTCACTTTCAAAGGCACTTCATCGCCTGCCGATCTTAAGTCATGGCAGCGCTCGACCTTCATCTACTCGTCGCCCGTCGCAGGCAATATCGAAATCAAGACGTCCTCCGGCACTCAGCAGTTTGCCGTCAGCGCCACCGACACGCCTCAGGCCATCGAGCTCGACGGCCACACCGATTTCATCACCCTCTCGACCGACATCGACAGCCTTGTCTCTTACGGTCTCTGGCTTGAGGGCGCCAACGGCATAACGGTCGACTGTATGTCTATAAGAGGCTATTCAGGATTGAAACACAGATCATTGTCGCCCGAAATTTCTTCGGCGATGAACGTTCATGTCGACTACGACCTCATCATAGTCGAATATGGCACCAACGCCGTCTCGGAGGAGCAGACCGACTATACGTCATACTCCAATGTCATGTGCAAGGCCATCAGACGCATACGCCAGTGCTATCCCGGCTCCGACATCCTCATCCTCGGAGTAGGCGACCGCGGCATCAAACACGGCAGCGAAGTCGTGTCTATGCCTGCCATCAAATCTATGACTGCGGCTCAGCGGCTCACGGCTCAGAAATGCGGCGTGGCTTTCTGGGATACCCGCGAGGCAATGGGCGGCGATGGCTCTATTGTCGACTGGCGCAAGCGCGGCCTCGTCAACGGCGACTATATCCACATCAACGGCAAGGGCGGCGCCGAGCTCGCCGATATGTTTGTCCGCTCACTCCTTAAAGCTGTAGGAGCCAATGAATAAGTATGGCGTCATATTAATCCTCATGGCTTTGGCTGCCTCGTTCGTGGCGCTTGCCGACGACGATGACGCAGAGTTGCGCGAGAATCCCGAATTCGAGATGGCCGACACCTTCGCCATCAACGCAGCCGAGCGCCACTACCGCGACTACAGTTTCATCAAGGCTGCCGACAACCGCATAATCATGAACGGCGCCGACTGGTCGGCTGTGGTTGCCGGACTCGCCAACACTGAGGAAGAGGTGTTCAGCATCCTCCACATCGGTGACTCGCACGTCCAGGCCGACTTCGCTACGGGCTGTGTCAGAGACCTTTTCGGTGAGGATTATATCTCGGCCGGACGCGGTCTGATTGTGCCGCTGAGGCTCGCCGGCACCAACCAGCCTGTCGACTACACAATCAGCTCGAAGTCGAAGTTCGTCAGCAACAAGCTGTTGAAATACCCCCTCAACGGCGGTCCGATGGGCTTCACGGGCATCGCTCTGACGCCGCAGACCCGCGCGTTTGATTTCAATATCAAAGCTCGGGAGCCTTACGAAAAAATCAGGATTTACTACAGCGGCGGCGCGATGTTTGTCGACAGGGTTACCGACGTCTCAGAGCCTCTCGTTTTCGCCCTGCAGTCGGGTGAAAACTACCTCGAAATCAACCTGCCGATGCCCTGCAGCGACGTGAGCCTCAGCCTCCACAGCCTCGGCAGCGTTGACATCTACGGCTTCGAACTCGTCAGCGACATCGTCGGCGTCCTCTACCATGCCATCGGCAACAACGGCGCTACATTCGACAACTATAACAGCATCAACGGCTTCGGTAAAGCCGTCTCGACTCTCAACCCATCGCTGATTATTGTCAGCATCGGCACCAACGAGGCTTTCGGCCTCTTCAACCGCGAGAATATGTACCGCAGCATCAGCACTTTCGTCGACGACGTCCGCCGGCATAATCCCGGCGCGACGCTGTTGCTCGTCACTCCCGCCGAGTGTCAGCGGCGCCGCAGCTACCGCCGCCGGGGCTCACGTCGCCGCCGTTATGGCGCATACAGGGTAAACGACAATATAGCACTCGCGCGCGATGTCATCCTCGACTTCGGCCGCAAGAACAACATAGCCGTCTACGACTGGTATGACGTCGCTGGCGGCGCGGGCTCGTCTGAAAAATGGATTGCCGACGGCCTATTGTCGAAAGACCGCGTCCACTATACCCGCAAGGGCTATGAGGTTCAGGGCGAGCTGCTCTACGACGCACTTAACAACACACTTAACGCACTTAGTCAGACAAGATAATGGATATTTCAGCATATATCGAACGCGCGAAAGACCTTTTCCTCTACTCCGAGGGAAATCCGCTGCTGTTCAACTCTGGACTGTTTCTCTTTCTCTTCGCGGGCTTTCTGATTATTTATAAAGCCCTGTCGGCGCATCCGCTTTGGCGCAAGCTTTTCGTCATTGCCTTCTCGCTCTATTTCTATTACAAATCGAGCGCCGAGTGCTGCTTCATCCTCTTGGGCGTCTGCCTGAGCGACTATCTGCTCGGCAACCTGTTGGGCTGGCTGAAATCTGATTTTTGGCGCCGATGCGTCGTGGCGGTCAATGTCATCGTCAACGTCGGTATGCTCGTCTACTTCAAGTATTTCAACCTTATGCTCGACATCGTCTCGAACTTCACGGTCAAGGAGTTCGACGCGCTCGATGTGATTCTTCCCGCCGGCATATCTTTCTTCACTTTCAGGTCAATAAGCTATATCGTCGACATCTACCGCGGCGAGATAAAGCCGGCGCGCAACCTCATCGATTATACTTTCTTCCTCACCTTCTTCCCGCCGCTGCTTGCCGGTCCTGTCGTCAGGGCCAAAGACCTGCTGCCGCAGATCAAGGAAAGCCCCGAGGCCACCCACGAGATGGCGAGCGAGGGCCTCTTCCTCATCATGGCCGGTCTGATTAAGAAAGTGCTCATCGCCGACTATATCAGCGGTAATTTCGTCGATCGCATCTTCGACAATCCGACGCTCTACTCGGGCTTCGAGAACCTTATGGGCATCACCGGCTTCACGATTCAGCTCTACTGCGACTTCTCGGGCTACTCTGATATGGCAATCGGCATCGCCCTGATGCTCGGCTATCGTTTCAAGGAAAACTTCGCCGCGCCGTTCAAGGCTCAGAACCCGTCTGAGTTCTGGCGCCGCTGGCATATCTCGCTCTCGACCTGGCTGCGCGATTACCTCTACATACCACTCGGCGGTAACCGCAAGGGTGAGCGCCGCACCTATCTCAATAACTTCCTGACGATGGTGATAGGCGGCCTGTGGCACGGCGCGTCACTGATGTATGTTATCTGGGGCGCCTATCACGGCCTACTCCTTGCCGCTCACAAGATGATTCGCAAGGTCTACCGCATCCCCGAGCCTCTGCGCGGAACCATCCCGGTGAGAATTGTCAACACCCTCATAACCTTCTCGCTCGTAGTCATCGGCTTCACCTTCTTCAGGGCGCCGTCGCTCGGCACCGTCGGCGAAATCTTCGGGCAGATTTTCGGCAGCTTCCACCTGTCTGTTCTGCCGCAGTTTGTCGAGGGTTATATGATGATAGTTATTGCGCTTGCAGCCGGACTGCTGATGCACTTCAGCCCGCGCTCATGGTCGGTCGGTGCGACAAGAGCCCTCACGGCCATGCCACTGATGGTGCAAGGCCTTATCCTCGCAATGATAATCTTCTTCGTCATCCAGACGCGCCAAAGCGAGCTCGTCCCCTTTATTTACCTCCAGTATTGAGGTCATTTCGGGTCAGTTATTATCCTTCTTGGGCTTCTTAAGGAGATAAATCATAAGCCAGATGATGAGGCCGAAAAAGACCACCGATAGAGTGAATGAGAAATATTGGCCTATGGGTCAAAAATTTCGGCGCTCTTCGACACCACGCACAAGTGTCCGACGCCAAAGGTCTGAAAGTAAGGCTGCTGTGGGAGTGCCGCCGCTAACGCGGCTCTTTATATTGTGCGGCGATGGATTCGGCGCAGCGGATGCCGTCGATGGCCGCCGAGACGATGCCTCCGGCAAAGCCGGCACCCTCGCCGCATGGGTAGAGGTTCTTTATTTCGCTGTGGCACAGCGTTTCCTTGTCGCGATTGATCTGCACGGGTGAGGAGGTGCGTGTTTCGTCGCCTATCAGTAC
>CALZQD010000060.1 GCA_945828175.1 uncultured Bacteroidales bacterium
TCTCTGACGGCGTCGACGAGGGCGCGGCGGTCGGCTTCGGTCTTGACCGAGGGGTTCATCTTTATGCGGGTGCCGCGGTCGGCGTAGTCGTTTTCGGTCCAGAGGAGATGGTGGGGCGACACCTCGGGCGTGATCTGTTTGTCGGCCGTAGTCGGGCCCGGTGTGAGCAGTTCGAGCTCGCGGGCTGTCGAGAGGTGGGCTATATGGAGTCGCGCGCCGGTGCGTCGGGCGAGGTCGACGGCGGCTTTGGATGCCTTGTAGCAGGCTTCGGCGCTGCGCAGGCGGGTATGGAGGCTTATGGGCGCGTCGTCGCCGTATTCGGCGCGGATGGCAGCGGCGTTGGCCTTTACCGTGGCTTCGTCTTCGGCGTGGACGACGATGCGGGCTTTGACTCGGCTGAAGAGCGCTTCGAGGGCCGACTGATTGTCGACGAGCATGTTGCCTGTCGACGAGCCCATGAAGAGCTTGACGCCGGCGATGCGGCTGTAGTCGGCGGCGAGGAGTTCGTCGAGGTTGTCGTTGGTGGCGCCGATGAAGAAGGCGTAGTTGGCCACAGAGTCGCGTGCGGCGATGTCAGCCTTGGCCTCGACGAGGGCCGAGGTGGTGGTCTGCGGCACGGTGTTGGGCATGTCGATGAACGAGGTGACGCCTCCGGCGACGGCGGCGCGGCTCTCTGAGGCTATTGTGGCTTTCTGTGTCAGGCCCGGCTCGCGGAAGTGGACGTGGCAGTCGATGGCGCCGGGCAGCAGCAGGCAGTTGCGGGCGTCGGTAACTTCGGCGTTCTTGAAGAGGGCGATGTCGGGCCTGCCGGGAGCCACGGCGGCTATGGTCTCGCCCTCGACGAGGACGTAGCCGTTGAAGCGGTCGCCCGTGCCGGTGACGATGTCGGCGTTAAGAATCAGGCGGCGGCTCATTTGCGGCTGTAATCGGGATATTTCTTGAAGAAACTGTTCCATTTGAGCCTGATGACGCCGAAGACGGCCTCGCCGAAGATGCCGCTGTTCATCTTGCTCGTGCCGAGGACGCGGTTGACGAAGATGATAGGCACCTCGACGACCTTGAAGCCGTATTTCGAGGCTGTGAATTTCATCTCGATCTGGAAGGCGTAGCCCTTGAATTTAATCTCGTCGAGAGGCAGGGCCTCGAGGACGCGGCGTCGGTAGCATACGAAGCCGGCGGTGGTGTCGTGGATAGGCAGGCCGGTGACGAGTCTGACGTATTTCGATGCGTAATAAGACATGAGCACACGACCCATCGGCCAGTTGACGACGTTGACGCCCGTGACATAGCGCGAGCCGATGGCGACGTCGGCGCCTTCGACGGCCGTGGCGTGGTAGAGCTTGAGGAGGTCGGCGGGATTGTGCGAGAAGTCGGCGTCCATCTCGAAGATGTAGTCGTAGCCGTGGGCCACAGACCATTTGAAGCCGGTTATATAAGCCGTGCCGAGACCGAGTTTGCCCTGACGTTCGATGATATGGACGCGTCCGGGATACTGTTGCATCTTCTTTTTGACGATGTCGGCGGTGCCGTCGGGCGAATTGTCGTCGATGACAAGTATGTCAAAGTCGTGCTCGAGAGAAATGACAGCATCGATAATCGCCGAGGCATTCTCACATTCGTTATACATCGGTATGATGACGACGCTGTCGCTGTGTTTTGACGGAATATCTTCAGACATGGCTAATATTGTTAAAAATATGCCGCAAAGTTAAATAATTTACATTTCGCAAATCGCTATATATAAGTTAATGTTGCCTAAAAAAGCGCCGTCGCCGCTCTTTTTGAAAAATTAACTAAAAAGAAAAGATTTACCGACATTCAGAACAATGATAAAGCCGCCGTGTTACTTATCTTTGCAGTAACAAAAACCAATAATTACGATGACCCGACAACTGAGCATTTACGTCAAGAACCTCTCGGAATATATCGGAATCTCGCGCGGCGAGACCTTGGGAGAGATAGGCCGCCGGCTGGCCGGCCGCCTCGGCTTCGAGCCCGTCTGCGCCCTGGTGAACAACAAGAACGAAGACCTATGGTTTGAGCTTTATCATCCCAAGCAGGTCGAGTTCCAGCCGCTGACGACCGCGTCGGCGACGAGGGTCTACACCCGCTCGCTGTGTATGCTGCTCTACAGGGCCGTGACGCGCTGCTATCCCGGCGCGAGACTGCGCATCGAGCACACCATTTCGGGCGGCTATTACTGCCGTCTCGACGGCGCAGGCACGGTCGACGAGTCGACCGCCGAGACGCTGACGGCCGAGATGAGGTCGCTCGTAGCCCGCGACCTACCCTTCGAGCCGCACGAATGTCTCACCGCCGACGCCATCGAGATTTTCCGCGCGCAGGGCCTCGACGACAAGGTCGAGCTGCTCGAGACGACGCGCGAGCTCTATACGCGATACTACTCGCTCGACGGCATCTGCGACAGCTATTACGGCGCGTTGGTGCAGTCGACGCGCTGGCTATCGGTCTTCGCTCTGAGACCCTATCACGAGGGCCTGCTGCTGCTCGGCTTCGACCGCAACGACCCCTCGCAGGTGTCGCACGAGGTCAAGCAGGAGAAGATGTTCAAGGCCTTCGTCGACTATCTGCGCTTCAATAATATCGTCGGCGTCAGGAACGTAGGCGAGCTCAACCGCATGGTCGAGCACGGCATGGCCTCGCAGCTGATAAGCCTCGCCGAAGCCCTCCACGAGAAAATCATCGCCGGCATCAGCGACGACATCGCCCGCCGTTACCGCGATGGCGGCGCAAGGGTAGTGCTCGTTGCCGGACCGTCGTCATCGGGCAAGACAACGACGACAAAGCGACTGGCGATACAGCTGATGACCAATCTGCTGAAACCGCAGATCATATCGCTCGACAACTACTTCATCGACCGCGAGAACACCCCGCGCGACGAAGACGGCGACTATGACTACGAATCGCTCTACGCCCTCGACCTCAAGAAGTTTAACGACGACCTCAACGCCATCATCGCCGGCGAGGAAGTCGAGCTGCCGACATATAACTTCGAGCTTGGCCGCCGTCAGTATAAAGGCGACACCGTCCATCTCGACGAAGGGTCGGTGCTGCTCATCGAGGGCATCCACGGCCTCAATCCCGAGCTGACTTCGGCCATAGCCGAGAATATGAAATACCGCGTTTATGTATCGGCGCTGACGACCCTTTCGATCGACGACCACAACTGGATACCGACCTCAGACAACCGCCTGCTGCGCCGCATCATACGCGACGCGCGCTACCGCGGCACCTCGCCCGAGGAGAGCATACGCCGCTGGCCGAGTGTGCGACGCGGCGAAGAGAAGTGGATTTTCCCCTTCCAGGAGAATGCCGACGCGACGTTCAACTCGTCGCTGCTCTTCGAGCTCGGCGTCATGAAAGAGTATGCCGAGGCGCTGCTGAAGACCGTGCCCAACGACGTTCCCGAGTATGCCGAGGCCTACCGTCTGCGCAAGTTTCTGAGCTATTTCGCCGCCATCGGCGATGCCAGCATACCGCCGACGAGCCTTCTGCGCGAATTCCTCGGCGGCAGCTCGTTCAAGTACTGAAAAATTACTGAAAACGGTGAACAAATCGGCCTCAGACCGACTTTTAAATATATGAAACTTCTACTCGTCACCATAGTATCAACCATCCTCGCCGCAACTCAGGCATTCGCCACTGACTACAGGCTCACCGAGGCAAAAGCCGACCGCTTTTTCGACAACCGCGAATGGGCGAGCGCCCAGGCTCTCTACGGCCTGATGCTCGATCAGACGTCGGGCGGAGCGGCGACTTACTCGCGCGCTATCGTCGCCTCGGCAATGATGGGCGACACGGTGTCGACCTCCGACCTGCTGGCGCAAGCGATGTCGCACGGCGTCAAAGTCGACTCGCTCTTCGAGGCCGTCAGGACGACCGCCTTCGAGGTCAACGCGCCCATGGTCTACGAGAGCTTCATGCTGACGGCTCAGCGCGACTGCCCCTGGCTCGCCCGCGCCATCGACGGCCAGCTGCTCGACTACTACCTCTTCCGCGACAACGGCGAGAAGGTCGTCGTGTTTGCCAACAAGATGCTCGCCGGCCTGCCCGAGTCGACTTACTTCCTCGGCTGCCTGGCACGCGGACATGCCCTGCAGGGCGACTTCGAGACCGCCGTGGCCGTCTGGAAGCGCATACTCCGCATCGACCCCGACAACTACGACACGCTGCTCAACCTCGGCAACTACTTAATTATCAGCGGTGACGAAGCCGACGCCGAGAGCTACCTCAAGCGCGCCGACAAGATCAAGCCGACGCCTTATGTCACCGAGCGCCTCGCCTCGCTCAGGTAAGACAACGCGCGGCCTCACGCGCGGCCGGGTTATGGCCGAAAGCAAAATTTTTAGTAATTTTGCGGCGGATTAATACAGACGTTTATGATTAAAAATCTGCTTTTTGACCTCGGCGGGGTCATAATGGATATTGAGAAAAACCGTTGCGTCAAGGCCTTTGACGAGCTTGGCTTGAAGGATGCCTCGTCGTATTTCGGCGAATATTCACAGCAAGGACCTTTCATGGCGCTCGAGCGCGGCGACATCGACGCCGACGAGTTCCACCACATTCTGCGCGGCGGCTTCGACAAACCAGTGACCGACGGCGAGATAGACCGCGCCTTCTGCCAATTTCTTATCGGCATACCCGTCAAGCGCCTGCATCAGCTCGAAGAGCTGCGCTCGAAATATAAGGTCTATATGCTGAGCAACACCAATCCGATAATGTGGGCGGCGACGATACGCGACGAATTCAGGAAAGACGGTCGCGAGCGCGAAGACTACTTCGACGGCATCGTCACCTCCTTCGAGGCCAAGTCACTCAAACCCGATAAAGCCATCTTCGATCGCGTCGTCAGTCAGTTAGGCGTCAAGCCCGAAGAGACTCTTTTCTTCGACGACTCGCAGGCCAATCTCGACGCGGCCGCCGCTCTTGGTTTCAAGACGCAGCTCGTAGCGCCGGGGACAGAATTCTACGACGCAATCACCAACCTCGGACTTATTTAACTGCAAATGAAAGGCTTTGTCGCGACAATAGGCATGTTTGACGGTGTGCATCTCGGCCACCGTTTTCTGCTCGACAGAGTCAGGCGCGAGGCAGCCGGACGCGGCCTCGCGACGCTCGTCGTGACCTTCGCCGAGCACCCGCTCAGCGTCATCAATGCCTCGCTCGCGCCTAAACGCCTGACGACAAATGAGCGGCGCACCAAGCTGCTGCTCGACAGCGGCATCGACCGCGTCGAGACCCTCGAATTCGACGAGACGCTGCGGCAGCTGACCGCCGCCGAGTTTATGCGACATCTGCGCGACAGCTACGGCGTGGCCACGCTCGTCATGGGCTTCAACCACCGCTTCGGTCACGACCGCCCGGCCACGCGCGAGCAATATGTCGAAGCCGGGCGCGCCGTCGGGGTCGACGTCGTCTTCGCCGAGCCATATGACGGCGACGGAGGAGAGAATGTATGCAGTTCGGCCATCAGGACTGCCCTCACAGCGGGCGACGTAGCTGCGGCAAACCGCATGCTCGGCCGTCCCTACAGCCTGCGCGGCAAGGTTGTAGGCGGCAAACAGCTCGGCCGCAAGATAGGTTTCCCGACCGCCAATATCTCGACTGACGACAGTCTGCTCATACCCGCCCGCGGAGTCTATGCCGTCGACGTCACGCTCGACGACGGCGAGAAGCGGCGCGGAATGCTCAACATAGGCGTGCGCCCGACCGTCGACGGCTCTGAGGCGCCCGTGACGACCCTCGAGGTCAATATTTTCGACTGGGACGGCTCACTCTACGGCCGCAAAATCGAGGTCGCTTTCCTTGCCCGTCTGCGCGACGAGCGCCGTTTCGACGGCATAGAGCAATTAAAAAAGCAGCTCGACGAAGACCGCCGGGCTGCTCTTGATGTCTGATGACAGAGTCTGCTGTCAGACTGTGAGAATCTCTTTTTCTTTTGCCGCGAAGAGGTCGTCGATCTTCTTGAGATACTTGTCGTGGAGCTTCTGAACCGAAGCTTCGGCGTCTTTCTCGACGTCTTCGGGCATACCTTGCTTGATGGCTTTCTTGAGGCCTTCGATGGCGTCGCGGCGGGCGTTGCGGACAGAGACCTTGGCCTGTTCGGCCTCGGCTTTCGACTGTTTGACGAGCTGTTTGCGGCGTTCTTCGGTCAGCGGCGGTATCGACAGGCGGATGACTTCGCCGTTGTTCTCGGGCGTGATGCCGACCTCAGAGTTGATGATGGCTTTTTCGATTTCCTTGAACATCGATTTCTCCCAGGGCGTGATGGCGATTGTGCGGGCGTCGGGGACGCTGATGTTGGCCACGTTAGAGATGGGCACTGCGCTGCCGTAGTATTCAACGCGGATGCCGTCGATGATTTTCGGATTGGCTTTACCTGCGCGGATGTGGGCGAGCGATTCGTCGAGATAGGCGACGGCGAGCTCCATTTTCTCTTCGGCGGGGTCGAGATAAGTCTTTACTTCAATCATGATTATATAGTTTTTAGTGATTATTGCTGATAGACGAGGGTGCCGACAGGCTCGCCGGCGACTACCTTGGCGAGGTTGCCGGGCTTGTCCATATTGAAGACGACAATCGGCATCTTGTTCTCCTTGCAGAGGGCGGTGGCTGTGAGGTCCATGACCTTGAGGCCGCGGTTGTAGATTTCGTCGTAGGTGATTTCGTCGAATTTGGTGGCTGTCGGGTCTTTCTCGGGGTCGGCGGTGTAGATGCCGTCGACGCGGGTGCCCTTGAGCATGACGTCGGCCTCGATTTCGATGGCGCGGAGGGCCGAGCCGGTGTCGGTTGTGAAGAAGGGATTGCCTGTGCCGCAAGAGATTATGGCGACTTCGCCGCGGCGGAGGGCCTCTATGGCGCGGTGGCTGCCGTAGGGCTCGCCGATGGGGAACATGCCGATGGCGGTGAGCACGCGGGCGGGCTGGCCGATTGACTCGAGCGCCGAGCTGAGTGCGAGCGAGTTGATGACTGTGGCGAGCATGCCCATCTGGTCGCCTTTGACGCGGTCGAAGCCCTTGGCTGCTCCCGCGAGGCCGCGGAAGATGTTGCCGCCGCCGATGACGATGCCCGTCTCGACGCCGTTGTCGACCATTTCCTTAATCTGGGCGGCATACTGGGCGAGGCGCTCTGTGTCGATGCCGTAGCCCTGATGTCCCATCAGCGATTCGCCGCTGAGTTTTAAAAGTACACGCTTATATTTTGTTCTCATGCCTAATGTTTTTGTTTATATGGCAAAGATAACGCTTTTAGTGGTTGCAATGACGAAAAATATATCTTTTTTTGTTTGTCAACTCTAAAAATACTAACTTAGCGACAGATTAACATCATCTATAACCATATACCCTTATAACCATATACCCTTTATGAAAGAGGACAAAAGATATTGCGTTATCATGTGCGGCGGCATCGGCAGCCGTTTCTGGCCCTATAGCCGCGCTGATCTGCCCAAACAGTTTCTCGATTTCTTCGGCACGGGCCGCTCGCTGCTTCAGATGAGCTACGACAGGATTCTGCCCGTCGTGCCGAGCGAGCGCATCATCGTGGTCACCAACGAGCACTATGCGCCGCTGGTAAAACAGCAGCTTCCCGAGCTGTCAGACAGCCAGATACTGCTCGAACCCGCTCGCCGCAATACGGCTCCGTGCATAGCCTGGGCCGCATGGCACATCGGCGCCATCGACCCCGATGCGTCGATGATCGTCGTGCCGAGCGACCACCTCATCACCCGCGAGCACGAGTTCCAGGCAAGCGTCGTCAACGGCTTTGAATTCGTCGAACAGAACGACGCCCTGCTGACCCTCGGCATCAAGCCGACGAGGCCCGAGACCGGCTACGGCTATATTCAGATAGGCGAGGAGGTAACCGGTCATATCCGCAAAGTGAAGACCTTCACCGAGAAGCCCGACCGCAAGCTCGCCGAAGTCTTTGTCGAATCGGGCGAATTTTTTTGGAATTCAGGCATTTTCCTCTGGAGTGTCAAGTCAATCAAGAAGGCTTTGAAAGAGAATGCTCCCGAAATCACGGCCAATTTCGATGAAATCGCCGACGCCTTCGCCACCGAGAACGAGACTGCCGCTATCGCCGAGAAATTCCCCGCCTGCATGAGCATTTCGATCGACTTCGCCGTCATGGAGAAGGCCAAGAACGTCTACGTCGAGACCGTCAACTTCGGTTGGAACGACCTCGGCACCTGGAGCGCCCTCTACGACATCTCGCCCAAGAACAAAGACGGCAACGTAACGCAGAACTGCAACGTGTTGTCGTATAACTCAAAAGGCAATATCTTTGCAGTGCGCGGCGAGAAGCTTATCGTCGTCGACGGTCTCGAGGACTACATCGTGTCTGACGCGGGCGACGTGCTGCTGATATTCCCCAAGCGCGAGGAGCAGCGCATCAAGCAGGTCGTCAACGACGCCAAGATGGTCTTCGGCGA
>CALZQD010000061.1 GCA_945828175.1 uncultured Bacteroidales bacterium
TCGTCGAGATTGCCGACGACGTCGAAGTCGTCGCCAACACTTCTGTCGACCGCGCCACCATGGGCTCGACACGCATCGGTCAGGGCACCAAGATTGACAACCTCGTCCAGATTGCCCACAACGTCGAAATCGGCGCCAACACCGTCATGGCCGCTCAGGGCGGCGTGGCAGGCTCGGCCAAGCTCGGCGACTGGTGTATGATAGGCGGCCAGGTAGGCATCGCCGGTCATATCAAGGTCGGCAACCGTGTGTCGGTCGGCGCCCAGAGCGGCATCCCCAACAACGTTGCAGACGGCATGCGCCTCATGGGCTATCCCGCCGTCGCCGCCGGCCAGTTCGCCCGTCAGGCAAGCTGGGTGAAGCACCTCGGCGAGCTCTACAGCCGCGTCGACAGGCTCGAGAAAATGTCAGATACAGAAAAAGAATAATAAACCAACACATTATACATACTCCATGAAACAGTTGACCCTAAGCGAAGCCTTTACTGTCAAGGGCAAAGGACTTCACACCGGCGCCCATATCACAGCAGAGTTCTGCCCGGCGCCCGATAATCACGGATATAAAATACAGCGTGTCGACCTCGAAGACCAGCCGGTCATCGACGCCCTGGCCGAGAACGTCGTCGCAACAAACCGCGGCACAGTTATTGCCAAAGGCGACGTGTCGGTCAGCACAATCGAGCACGCCATGTCGGCCCTCTACGCCGCCGGCATCGATAACTGCCTCATCAAAGTCGATGCTCCCGAGCTCCCCATCCTCGACGGCAGCGCCAAGATCTATGCCGACGAAATCGCTCGCGTAGGCCTCACTGAGCAGGCTTCTGACAAAGACTTCTACTATGTCAAGAGCAAAATTGAGATTTCGTCGCCCGAGACAGGCTCGAAAATCATGATTCTCCCCGACGACGAGTTCAGCGTCGAGGTCAAGGTCAACTTCGAGTCGCCCGTGCTCTCCAACCAGTATGCCTCGATGGAGCATGTCAGCGAGTATGTCGGCGAAATCGCCGCAGCCCGCACATTTGTCTTCGTCCGCGAGATTGAGCCGCTCCTCGGAGCCAACCTCATCAAAGGCGGCGACCTCGACAACGCCATCGTCATCTATGACACGCCCCTGACACAGGAGCAGCTCGACCACATCGCCGACCTCACAGGCACACCCCACCGCGAGGTGTCGACCTTCGGCTATATCAACCCGCGCCCGCTGACAAACGAAAACGAGCCCGCCCGCCACAAACTCCTCGACCTCATCGGCGACATCGCTCTCATCGGTCGTCTGCTCAAAGGCAAAGTAATCGCCACGAAACCCGGTCACACCATCAACACCCAGCTCTCGAAGAAAATCCGCAGCGACATCAAGCGTCAGGAAGTTCAGGCCCCGGTCTATAACCCCAACGTCGCCCCGCTGATGGATAACAACCGCATCCGCCAGCTGCTTCCCCACCGCTATCCCTTCCTCCTGGTCGACAAGATCATCGACAAGGCCGACAGCTATATCGTCGGTGTCAAGAACATCACGTCCAACGAGCCTTTCTTCCAGGGCCACTTCCCCCAGGAACCCGTCGTTCCCGGCGTACTCCTCGTCGAGGCGATGGCACAGACCGGCGGTCTGCTCGTGCTTGGCTCAGTCGAAGAGCCCGAGCGCTACTCGACCTACTTCATGAAGATCGACAACGTCAAATTCCGCCAGAAGGTCGTTCCCGGCGACACACTACTCTTCCATGTGTCGTTCATGACGCCCCTGCGCCGCGGTTGCGCCGTGATGAAAGGCCTCGCCTTTGTCGGCGAGAAAGTCGTCTGCGAGTGCGAGTTCATGGCTCAGATCATCAAGAATAAATAAGAACCCAAATTTAATCTATAATCGTATAGAAATGAAACAACCTCTTGCATATATCCACCCCGCCGCAAAAATCGCCCCGTCGGTTGTGATTGACCCCTTCGTCACCATCGACCAGAACGTCGAAATCGGCGAGGGTACGCGCATCGGCAGCAATGTCACCATTCTCGAAGGCGCGCGCATCGGCAAAAACTGTACAATCTTCCCCGGAGCCGTCATCGGCGCCATTCCTCAGGACCTCAAATTCCGTGGCGAAGAGACCCTCGCCATCATCGGTGACAATACCACCATCCGCGAGTGCGTTACCGTCAACCGCGGCACCGCCGCCAAAGGCCGTACTGTCGTCGGCAATAACTGCCTCATCATGGCCTACTCGCATGTCGCCCACGACTGCATCGTCGGCAACAATGTCATTATCTCAAACGCCAGCCAGCTCGCCGGCGAGGTGATAGTCGACGACTTTGCCGTCATCGGCGGCGGCTCGCTCATCCACCAGTTCTGCCACATCGGCTCCCATGTCATGCTTCAGGGCGGCGCCCTCGTCAACAAAGACATCCCGCCCTACGTCAAGGCCGCCCGTGAGCCCATCGCCTATGCCGGCATCAACTCTATCGGCCTGCGTCGCCGCAACTTCTCTAACGACACAATCCGCGACATTCAGGATACATATCGCTACCTCTACCTCTCGAGCATGAACGTCAGCGACGCCCTCGAACGCATCGAAGCTGAGCTGCCCGCTACAAAAGAGCGCGACGAAATTATCCTCTTTGTCAAGAACTCAAAGCGCGGCATCATCCGCGGTTACATCTAATAACCCATAAACAGACATCTGCGACCGCCGGTCTGTCGCTCGGCCACGCATGAGGGCCGAGAGGAAAGTCCGGGCAACAAAGAGCACCATATTTCCTAACGGGAAGCTGTCGGCAACGGCAGAGTAATGTGACAGAAAACAACCGCCTGAAAAGGCAAGGGTGAAAAGGCGAGGTAAGAGCTCACCGGGCGCGACAGCAATATCGCGCGCCGCACATCTTATGGGTTGCAAGGTCAAGTATACCGGCATTCAAGGGCTGCTCGTCCATTGCCGGGGGGTAGACTGCTAAAGCCCGGTGGCGACACCGGTGCGTAGATAAATGACAGACGGGACGCCGCAACTCACCCCCTCGAGGGGCGAAAGTACGGCTCCTACATAACCCGGCTTACAGGCTGTCGCAGATGTCTTTTTTATATTATAATATGTCTGAGCGTAACGACTGGTGGACCTGTCCCACCGAGAGCGAAGACGGCCGACTGGTGATGGTCACCGGCCGCCGCGACATCGAAAAATTCAGAACCAACCCCCGCTTCACCATCCGCGTCGAAGTCACATGGCCCTACGGCGACACACCCTCAGGCATGCCCGACGACGCCACTGCCAAGATGATGGAAGAGATAACCGACTCATTCAACGCCATCCTCGACAAAGACCCCGTCGCCGTCATGACAGGCATCTACACCGGCGCCGGCGAGCGCAACTGGGTTTTCTACACCCTCAGCACAAACATCTTCAACAAAAAACTCAACGAGGCCCTCGCCCCATACCCCCTTCTGCCCCTGCAGATAACAGCCGAAAACGACCCCACCTGGGCCGAATACGACGAAATGCGCGACCTCTCCGAAATCCCCGCCGAAGACTAATCGTCAGTAAAATAGTCTGACTAATACAAGGATATGTTTACCATTTCGGTGGTGTTTTGTGGCGCTACGCCGTTTGACGCTGCGAAAGCTCTTGATATGAAGGTTTCTGAGCTTGAGGAGCCTAAGAAAACTGACCCGATGTGCAGATATGTCGTGGCTGAGGTCGACGGCGTCAAGGTGCTTGATTTCACAGTCAGCGATGCCGATGGCAAGGACGCAATGCCGAGTCGCCTCGAAACTGACATCCACTATTATAAGGATGTCGAATATAACGGCATAAAGGCTTCGTTGTTACTTTATTATTCGCACCGCTCGTATGGTAAGGATATAAAGAAGAGTTTCAAGGAATTCCCGAAACAATGTGAGGAATGGAATAAACAGATTGTGGCTCTTAAATTTAAGAATTGATTTTCTTGGTGAGGTGTAAGTAGCCGAGGACTTCTTTCTGGATTTTTGAACCGAGGAGAGCATTTACACCGAGATATAGGGCAATGGCTATGGCTGCGCTGACGAGTATCATCGCCGGCGGCGTGGCCGTGAATGACATAGCCCAGAACATCAGTGGAGTAATCGCTACGGTCATGACGGCGTAGGGCAGGAGGTCGCTGAGGAAAGAAATGACCGGGCTACCGACTGCGCGGGCTGCGACGATGAGGGTGGCGACCCAGCTTATCACTGAGGCGGCGACTTGTCCCCACAGCATCAGCGTAAGGCCGTAGACAGGGTCGTCGGGCGTCGACTCGGCGATGAATGGCAGCGAGGCGACGAGTGCGGCGATGGCGACGGTGTCGCGCAGCAGTTCGAGCTTGACAATCACGCCTGAGCGGCCGAGCGCAAGCAAGAAGTTGTTATATAGCGACGTTAGGACGAAGAAGATGCCCCGGACGAGCAGCAGCTGAAAGAGGATAATCGACGGGTCCCATTTGATGCCGAAGAGCAGGTGAAAGACAGGTTCGGCAATGACAATCAGTCCGATTAGCGCCGGAAAGACGAGGTAGGCGGTGAAGCGGTTCATCTTCGAACACAGGCGGCGGAAGCGCTCGGGGTCGTCCTGAACGGCTGATAACACGGGTAGGAATGAGGACGTAAGCACCTGTGAGATAGATGTCACGCCCATCTTGCTCCATTTGTCGCCCTGAGTATAGTAACCGAGCGAGGCGAGGCCGACGCGGTTGCCGACGAAAAACGAGTAGATGTTCTGAAAGACAGTGTTGAGGAATGACGTAAACATCATGCCCGAACCGACTGTCGAATATGAGCGCAGAGCTGCGAATGAGAATTTCATCATCGGTAGCCATTTGCCTGTCACCCAGAGTATCGAGGTCTTGACTGTCGCCATGGCAATGTTCTGCCAGACGATGGCCCAGGCGCCGAAGCCATAGAGGGCGAGGGTGATGCCGACGGCAGCGCCTGCGACGAGCCCGACTGAGTTTGAGACGGCGACCATGCGGACATCCATCTTCTTGACGAGGCGGTTGGTCTGGACGATGGCTGCGGCGTTGATGATAAAGACAAGAAACATCACGCGCGACAGGCCGATGAGGCGCGGGTCGTCCTGGAAGCAGCGGGCTATGAGGGGCGCACAGAACCAGAGAATGATGTAGATGATGACGGCGACGCCGATGTTAAACCACAGTATCGTGCTGTAGTCGAGTCGGGTAGGGCTCTTGCGCTGAATCAGGGCGTAGCTGAATCCCGAGTCGATAAGAAGCGAGGCGAAGGCCTGAAAGATGAGGACGGCGCCGACGAGGCCGAAGTCTTCCTGCGAGAGCATACGCGCCAGGACGATTCCCGTCAGCGCATAGAGCAGCTGGGTCGAGAGCCTGTCGATGAGGTTCCATTTGAGGGTACGGGCGGTCTTGTCTTTCAGACCATCGTTTTCAGCCATCGTCGGAGCGGCGCGGTGATGTTATTTGGCGTTGGCGTCAAGAATTTTCACACCCATCGAGCGGTTTGAGATCTTCTCGGGTTTCGTGCCGTAATAGACTTTGCCCGAGCCGGCGCCGTAGACGGTGAGGCTTGTTGTGGCGTTGCAGTCGATGGGACCCGAGCCGAAGAGCCAGACGTTGACTTCCTCGGCCGTGAGGTCGGCGCATTCGACGGTGCCGGTGCCTACGTTCTTGAGCTTGGCGCTGCGGGTCTTGCCTGAGACGACGAGCTGGCCGTTGCCGGCTGCGATTGTGGCGTTGAGCTTATTGGCCGAGATATCTTTGACAATGAGCTGGCCGTTGCCGATGAGCGTAGCCTTGAATTCCTTGACGGCGATGTCGTTGTTGATTCTGACGAGCGAGTCGCCGCTGTTCTCGACCTTGTCGAGCAGGGTAGAGTAGACGCGGATTGTCGGCACGCGGGTGATGGGCACCTCAGGGTCGGCAATCTCGATCTGGAGACGGCTCTTGTTGTTGCCGAACATCAGGCGAGAGGCTATCGCGGGTTCGCAGTCGAAATAGGCCCATCCGGCCGAGTCAGCCGAGCAGTAGTATTCGACGTTGATGCTGTTGAGAACTTTGAGCTCAGTGAAGTCTTTGACCTCGAGTTTATATGAAGCCTCTTCGGCTGCGAGGGCCGGCGAAGCTGCGAGAAGAAGTGCGATTAGTGACAGGTACTTCATGATTGTGATGATGATGAGTGGTTGAACATTGATTTGAGAGAGGCCGCCGCGAATCAGCGCGGGTTATATGTTTTTACAGCCTTGATATTCTTGATATTGCCGGCCGATTTGACGGGCGTGCCGGTCGAGTATTTTATCTCGCCCTCGCCATAGAGATTGAGCTTGAGGTCAGACGAGACGAGGCCGCTGAGGTCAATCGTGCCGCTACCGTTCATGACGAACGAGCTCTTTGGCGACGAGCCGCTGACGTTGATGCTGCCGCTGCCGCGCACTGTGCCGCTGAGGCTTGATGCCGTCAGGCGGTCGGCGTAGATGTGGCCGCTGCCGGTGAGCGAGCAGTTGATGTTTGAGGCGTTGACGCCGGTGCCGAGCTCAATCTTGCCGGAGCCTGTCAGGGTGACGTTGATGTTGCGGGCCGAGCAGTCCGAAAGGTTTATCGAGCCCGGGCCCGAGACGATGAGGGCAAGCTCGTCGACGGCGACGATGCCCGAGCCGCTGATTGCGCCGTTGCCCGAAAGCGATATGACCTTCATGTCGCGCGGACAGTAGATAGTGACAGGTATGCGGCCTCCGCGGCTGATCGGGCGTGCGCCTTGAGCCACAGATATATAGAGCGACTGTCCGGCATGCTGCTTCTCGATTGCCGAGTAGGCGTTGTGGTCGGCGGTGATGACAATCATGCCTGTCGAATCGGCTACCTCGCGCAGGTCGACCCTGCAGGCGCCTTTGATATAAAGCTCGTTGAAGTCATTGGCTCTGAGCAGATGCCGTTCGGTCTGGGCGCTGGCGGCAGTTGCAGCCGAGAGCGACATGACCGATATCAGTAATATGATTGATGACCTTGTCATATTGAGTTTTATATTGTCTGTCTGACGTTGGGTAAAATATCGTTTTCTATATGGTTGAGTATATCGTTGAGTTCGTCGAAAGTGGCTGCGCGGAGCATGGCAACGCGGGTGTCGCGGAAGTTGCTGATGCCTTTGAACAGCGGAGAGGCTGCCAAGTGGCGGCGTATGTGGAGGATACCGCGGTATTCGTCGATGCGGTCGATGCTCTCCGAAATCTGGCGCCGCAGGCAGCGGAACTTGTCGGCTGTCGTCAGCGTGTCGGGACGACCGTCGAGGGCGTTCTTGAGCTGACTGAATATCCACGGCGCGCCGATTGAAGCTCGCCCAACCATCACTCCGTCAACTCCATAACGATCGAACGCGGTTTTTAGTTTATCGCCGTCGGTGATATCGCCGTTGCCGATGACGGGGATTGTTAGGCGCGGATTGGCCTTGACGGCGGCGATGGCCTCCCAGTCGGCGTTGCCTGTATACATCTGCGAGCGCGTGCGGCCGTGGACTGTGATGGCTTTGATGCCGCAGTCCTGAAGCTGTTCGGCGAGGGTGACGATGATTTTCGAGTCGTTGTCCCAGCCGAGGCGGGTCTTGACGGTCACCGGCAGTTTGACGGCGTCGACGACGGCGCGGGTGATGGCGAGCATCCGGGGAATGTCGCGCAGCATGCCGGCTCCGGCGCCTTTGCCGGCTACTTTTTTGACCGGACAGCCGAAGTTGATGTCGATGATGTCGGGCCCGGCGGCCTCGACAATCTTAGCGGCTTCGACCATCGTGTCGACCTCGCGGCCATAGATCTGTATGGCTGTCGGGCGTTCGGACGGGTTGATGGCGAGCTTGCGGGTCGTGGCGGCGATGTTGCGTATCAAGGCGTCGGCAGAGACAAATTCACTATAGGTCATATCGGCGCCAAACTCTTTGCAGATCAGGCGGAACGAGATGTCAGTGACGTCTTCCATTGGTGCAAGCATAACGGGGCGCGGGCCCAAGTCGACATTTCCTATGCGCATATTCTGTGGCTCAAATTAAAAGTTAGTGCAAAGTTAGTCAATATTCGTCTTTTTTAGCCCCTAAACAGCCAAAAATGCGACTAACAGACTATAAAAGACGAAAAACAGGCCGCCTCACAAAGTGACGGCGGCCTGTGGTATCCGAGCTGACGGTATTTTTCAGATTTTGTAGGCGAGGGATGAGAGGCAGAAGTAGGTGGGGACGGTGATGCCGTAGCTGTTTTTCTGGCTTGAGTCGAAGTAGAAGTAGATGCTGTCGACTTCGCCAAGGCTTTCGAGGGCGACGGGTGCCCACTGTTCGAGGAAGCGCTGGCCGAGGGCAAGGTTGACGGTGATTTTGCCTGTCACGGCGCCGGCACGGACGCCGACGATGTATAGGCGGGCCCAGTCTTTGTCGGTAAAGGCGCTCTGGAAGGCCGAGCCGTTTTTGGCCGAGTAGTAGAAGTATGTCGAGTTGGTGA
>CALZQD010000062.1 GCA_945828175.1 uncultured Bacteroidales bacterium
ACGACCGAGCTCATCGACATGGACCGCAGCATGGTCATCGCCCTCAACATGTACGACGAACTGCGCAGCCGCGGCGTCACCCTCGACTACGACACGCTCGGCGACATGATCGGCGTGCCTATGGTGCCCATCGTAGCCAAAAACGGCGAGGGCGTCAGCCGTCTGCTCGACGAGGTTATCTCGGTCTACGAAGGCCGCAACGCCTCGGTCAGACACGTCCACGTCAGCCTCGGTAACGACGTCGAGGCCGCCGTCAGAAAGCTCATCGACGCCATCAAGGCCGACGACAAGATTGGCCGGCACTTTTCGCCGCGCTACATCGCCATCAAGCTCCTCGAGGGCGACAGCGAGGCCGAAAAAGCCGTCAGCGCCCTCCCCGGAGGCGAGCAGTTGATGCTCCTGCGCGACCGCGTAAAGGCCCATCTCGAGGAAATCACCGACGAAGACGTTTCGTCGACCATCGCCGCCGAGAAATACGGCTTCATCGCCGGCGCCCTCGCCGAGACGATGTCGCAGCCGTCGGCCCACAACGACGGCCGCACGCGCATCATCGACGCTTTCGTTACCAACAAACTCTTTGGCATACCGCTGTTTTTCGCCATAATGTTCTTCATCTTCTGGGTGACGTTCTTTGTCGGCGCCTATCCTATGGAATGGATTGAAGACGGCGTCGCGGCGCTAAGCTCATTCGTCGCCCGCATCATGCCCGAGGGCATCCTCAAGGACCTCATCGCCGACGGCATCATCGGCGGCGTAGGCGGCGTCATCGTATTCCTGCCTAACATACTTATATTATACTTCTGCATCTCGTTTATGGAAGACTCGGGCTATATGGCCCGCGCCGCATTCATAATGGACAAAGTGATGCACCGCATCGGCCTCCACGGCAAATCGTTCATACCCCTGGTAATGGGCTTCGGCTGCAATGTGCCGGCCATCATCTCGTCGCGAACCATCGAGAGCCGTTCGAGCCGACTGATTACCATACTGATAAACCCCTTCATGTCGTGCTCGGCGCGCCTGCCAATCTATGTGCTGCTCATCGGCACCTTCTTCTCGGCCCATGCCGCGCTGGTTTTCATGGCCATCTACATGACGGGCATCCTCGGCGCCGTCGTCACCGCGCGCCTGCTCAGGAAATTCCTCTTCAAGCGCGACGAGACTCCCTTCGTCATGGAGTTGCCGCCCTACCGTGTGCCGACTCCCCGCGCCATGATAATCCACACTTGGAGCAAGGGCGTGCAGTATCTCAAGAAGATGGGCGGCACGATTCTCATCGCCAGCATCATCGTCTGGGCGCTCAACTATTTCCCGCGCCACGACGAGACCGTGGCCGACGCAACCCTCGCCGAAAGCGCCGCAGTCGACACCTCGCGCGACTCCTACCTCGAGATGATGGGCAAGACCATCAACCCGGTGATGGAGCCCCTCGGCTTCCACTGGCGCGCCTCTGTCGCCGCCCTTGCCGGCGTCCCCGCCAAAGAAATCGTCGTCTCGACCCTCGGCGTGCTCTACACCAACGACGAGGCCGTCTCTGACGCCCGTCTGAGCAGTCGCCTGACAGCGCCCTCACCCGTCACGGGCAAGCCCGATTTCACGCCCGCGTCGGCCCTGAGCTTCATGCTATTCATCCTGCTCTACTGCCCCTGCATCGCAACGGTCGTCGCCATCATCCGCGAGACCCATTCATGGCACTGGGGCGTCTTCAGCGTTGTCTACAACACCGCCTTCGCCTGGCTCGTCGCCTTCATCGTCTACCAGACCTCGCAGCTGTTATAATTTGATTTTGACGAAAGAAAAGAATTGTTTAACTTTGCCGAATAATCGCAATCGTTGCAATTCGCCTCATGAGCCAGATTAACGAAAAACAGGAAATCCTCGACAAACGCTACCTGCGCATGGCCACAATCTGGGCCGAAAATTCATACTGCGTCCGCCGCAAAGTCGGAGCGATAATAGTCAAGAACCAGATGATTATCTCAGACGGCTATAACGGCACCCCGTCGGGATTCGAAAATGTGTGCGAGGACGAAAACGGCCTCACCAAACCCTATGTGCTCCACGCCGAGGCAAACGCCATCACCAAGGTAGCCCGAAGCAACAACTCGAGCGACGGCGCCACGCTCTATGTCACGGCATCGCCCTGTCTTGAATGTGCCAAACTCATCATCCAGTCGGGCATCAGGCGCGTCGTCTACAATGAACTCTACCGCATCAGCGACGGCATCGACCTGCTCGAACGCGCAGGCATCGACTGCGTCCATCTTTCAGATCTACAATAATGAATAAACTCAACAAATGGCTGCCTCTGATTTTCGCCGCTTTGTTAGCCGGAGGCATTTGGATCGGATATATTATCGCCGGGGGCAATGACCTCACCCCCGAGCGAACCAAACTCAACACCGTTTTCGACATCATCGAGGACGAATATGTCGACGAAATTCCCCTCGACAGCCTCGTCGAGGCCACAATTCCCGCAATACTGCGCTCGCTCGACCCCCACACAATGTATATTCCCCGCGACGAACTCGATAAAGTCAACTCTGAGCTCGACCGCTCGTTCAGCGGCATCGGCATCCAATTCCAGATGCTCAACGACACCGTCTGCGTCATCGAGGTCATCTCGGGCGGACCGTCTGAGAAAGCCGGCCTTCACCCCGGCGACCGCATCATCGCCGTCGACAGCATCGACATCGCCGGCAAGAAGATGACCATGGACGCCGTCGCCTCGAAGATTCGCGGTCCCAAAGGCACCGACGTCAAGATTACCGTCAAGCGCTTCAACGCGCCCAAGCCCCTTGTGTTCACCATCAAGCGCGGCGATATCCCCGTCACCTCGGTCGATGCCAAATATATGCTCAACGACACTGTCGGCTACGTCAAGGTCGGCAAATTCGCCCGCAATACCTATCCCGAATTCCTTCAGGCTATCGGTGACATGCGCTACCGCGGCGCAACCAACATCATCGTCGACCTGCGCGGCAACACAGGCGGCTACATGGAGCCCGCCATCTTCATGGCCAACGAGTTCCTCGCGCCCGGCCTCAATATCGTCGAGACCCGCGGCCGCAAGGCATCCGACAACTCGATGGTGCTCGCCGACGGCACAGGCGCATTCGGCGATATGGGCCTCGTAGTCCTCGTCGACGAATTCACCGCCAGCGCCAGCGAGATTTTCTCGGGTGCCATTCAGGACCACGACCGCGGGCTCATCGTCGGCCGTCGCACCTTCGGCAAAGGCCTCGTCCAGCGCCCCGTCATGCTGCCCGACTCGAGCGAAATCAGGCTCACCGTCCAGCGCTACTACACTCCCTCGGGCCGCTGCATCCAGAAAGACTTCGAGCGCGGCGACATCGACTCATACGAAGGTGAGATTGTCGAGCGCTACAGCCGCGGCGAGATTTTCAGCGCCGACAGCATGAAGCTCCACCGCGATTCGGTCTTCCACACCGACAACGGCCGCATCGTCTACGGCGGCGGTGGCATCGTCCCCGACCTCTTCGTCCCCTCTGACACCTCGGGCGTCTCATCTTACTACATCAGCGTCTCGAACGCCGGCCTGCTCAACCGCTTTGCCTACGAGACCGCCGACCTCAACCGCAAACAGTTCTCGAAGGCCCGCAACGTCGACGAGCTGCTCAAGCTGCTGCCCAACGACAGCAACCTGCTCTACTCGTTCGTGCGCTATGCCGTGCAGCACGGCGTCGCCGCCCGACCCTACTATATCAACATTTCGTCATCGTTGATTGTTAATCAACTGAAAGCTCTCATTGCCCGCGACGTTCTCGGCATGAACGCTTTCTACGAAATATACAACTCCGACGATTCCTGCGTCAGAGAAGCCTTGAAGCTCATCGGAAAAGGCGAGGCGACTGTCCCTGTCAGTTTCGACGCGAACAAAAGCTCCTCGGGCGCAAAAAAGACTAAATGATGAATAAAGAACAAATCAGACTCAAAGTAAAGACCCACAAAAGCATGCTCGACGACAACGAACGCCGCCGCGCGGCCGCCACTGTCTTCGATCTCCTCGAAAAAACAGCTGCTTTTGTCCTGTCAGACAACATACTGCTCTACCACTCGCTGCCCGATGAGCTCTCGACCCTCGACTTCATCGACAAGTGGCACACGCGCAAGCACTTCTTCCTGCCGCGCGTCAACGGCCTCAATCTCGAGATTCTGCCCTACGACCGCTCGACGCTCCACCTCGGCGCTTTCCGCATCGAAGAGCCGGGCGGCGATGACACGACCGATATCTCGGGCATCGACATGGTCGTCGTGCCTGCTGTCGCCTTCGACCGCAGCGGCAACCGCGTCGGCCGCGGCAAAGGCTACTACGACCGCCTCCTCGCCGAGACCCGCGCGATAAAAATCGGCGTCGGCTACGGCTTCCAGCTCGTCGACGAAATCGACGCCGAGGAGCACGACGTCCCGCTCGACTATGTCATCACCGAACACGGTGTCATAAGAGCGCGCCGCAAACATTAACAACATCATCATAAACGACGACATGACTAACGACACAGCCCTCGAAAGCACAGGCCGAAAATATCGCCTCGGCATCGCTCTCAGCGGCGGCGGAGCCCGCGGTTTCGCCCACGCCGGCGCACTCATGGCCATCGAGGAGGCGGGTCTCAAGCCCGACGTAGTCGCCGGAGTCAGCGCCGGCTCGGTCGTCGCCGTACTCTATGCCGCGGGCGTCAGGCCGGCCGACATCCCACGGCTCTTCAGCAACGCCGGCATGAGCGACTTCACCACGCTCAGCCTCGGACATGGAGGACTGCTCTCTGCCGAGAAATTCAAGAAATTCGTCATGAAGGCCATCGGCGGCTATACCCGCCTCGAAGACCTGCCGATGCCCGTCTATATCGGCGTGACCGACTTCGACCGCGGCGTAGCCACGGAGTTCCACCGCGGCCCTATCGGCGACGTGATGCTCGCATCGTGCTCTATCCCCATAGTCTTCCGCCCGGTCAACATCGACGGCGTCAACTATGTCGACGGAGGCGTCCTGCGCAACCATCCGGCATGGATTTTGCGCGACAAATGCGACAAGCTCATCGGCATCAACGTCAGCCCGCTCAACCAGCGCGCCAATCCCTCATCGCTGCTCGACGTAGCGATGCGCACCTACAACCTCATGGCCAAAGCCAATCAGAACGCAGATATGAACCTATGCGACATCTCGGTCACGACGCCCGAAATCGCCCACTATAAAGTCTTTAACCTTAAGAATATAAACAGTGTCTTTATCAGCGGATATATACATGCCCGCAAAGCCCTGCGCGAGGCGGGAATGTGGAATACCGAACGAAGCACCAATGCCATTTAACTAAGCAATGCAGACAAAACCGGTCATTTATCAGCTACTCCCGAGACTATTCACCAACTACTGTCCAAACCCTGTTGTCAACGGCACTCTCGAGCAGAACCGGTCGGGTAAGCTCAACGACATCAACGACACGATACTCAAGGAAATCAAGAGGATGGGATTCACCCACGTCTGGTATACCGGTATCATCGAACATGCCCACGATGCCGACTATACAGCCTACGACATTCCCCGCCACAACCCCCATGTCATCAAAGGCCACGCCGGCAGCCCTTATGCCATCACCGACTACTACGACGTTGACCCCGACCTCGCCGTCGACGTGCCTCACCGCATGGACGAGTTTGTCAGCCTCGTCAAGCGCACCCACCGCGCCGGCATGAAAGTCATCATCGACTTCGTGCCCAACCACGTCGGGCGCCAGTATCACTCCGACGCTAAGCCTGCCGGAGTCGAGGACCTCGGCGAGCGCGACGACAAGGAGATGTTTTTCTCGCCCAAGAACAATTTCTACTATATCCCGCTCCAGCTCTTCGCCCCGCACGTCGACATGGGCTCGGGTCCCGACGCCTACGTCGAGTTCCCCGCCAAAGCCTCGGGCAACGACTGCTTCAACGCCTTCCCCGGCAAGAACGACTGGTATGACACCGTCAAGCTCAACTACGGCGTCGACACCTGGAACGGCAGCCGCCACTTCGACCCCGTGCCTCCGACATGGCTCAAGATGCTCCACATCCTGCGCTTCTGGGCCTCGAAAGGCATCGACGGCTTCCGCTGCGACATGGTACATATGGTTCCCATCGAGTTCTGGCACTGGGCCATCACCAACGTCAGGTCGCACTACCCGTCGATGGTCTTCATCGCCGAGATTTACGACGTCAACCTCTACCGCCCCTACATCTTCGAGGGTGGCTTCGACTACCTTTATGACAAGGTCAACCTTTACGACACGCTGCGCGCCGTCGAATGCGACAACGTCTCGGCCGCCCGCATAACAAACTGCTGGCAGACCGTCGAGGGCATCGCCCCCCATATGCTCAACTTCCTCGAGAACCACGACGAGCAGCGCTTCGCCTCGCCCCAGTATGCCGGCGACCCCGACAAAGTGCTCCCGTCGCTCGTCGTCAGTGCCATGTTCAACACCGGCCCCATGATGATCTACGCCGGTCAGGAACTCGGCGAGCCCGGCACCGACGCCGAGGGCTACAGCGGCCACGACGGCCGCACGACCATCTTCGACTACTGGAGCATCGCCTCGATACGCCGCTGGCTCAACGGAGGCACCTGCGACGGCGACCTCTATCCCGCTACTCAGCGCCTGCGCGAGAT
Organism: uncultured Bacteroidales bacterium; assembly: GCA_945828175.1. Lineage (GTDB taxonomy): Bacteria > Bacteroidota > Bacteroidia > Bacteroidales > Muribaculaceae > CAG-873. The sequence continues at coordinate 6,659 of CALZQD010000062.1, forward strand.
GTACCGCCGCGTGCTCACTCTCTGCAACAGCGAGCAGGCCATCAGCCGCGGCCGCTTCTTCGACCTGATGTATGTCAACTACGACAAGCCCGGCCTCGACCCACACCGCGACTATGCCTTCATCCGCGCCACCGACGACGAGCTGCTGCTCATCATCGTCAACTTCTCCGACCACGACAAAGACATCGCGCTCAACATCCCCGTCCACGCCTTCGAAACCCTCGGTTACCCCCAGGGCACGGCCACAGCCTGCGAGCTCCTCGCCGACGTAAAGGAGAAAGACAAGCCCTTTGCAGCCGACCGACAGTTTACAACCGCTGTCAAAGCCCACGGCGCCGTCGTCTGGAAGATAAAGAAAAAAGGTATAAAGAGCTATGTATCTACCACTAAACCAGCCGATAAGGAAACAGTGGCAAAAAAATCCGCCGTAAGGCAAACATCTAAAGCAAAAAAGAGCTAATTTTGCAGTTGGAAAATCGTTATACTTTCTTACAATATGGATACGTCCCTACCCCCCTTCAAAATTTTCTCAGGAACCAATTCTCAGTACATGGCTGAAGAGATCTGTAAAGAACTCGGCGTCGAAATGGGCAAAATGAACATCCAGCACTTTGCCGACGGCGAATTTGAAGTCTCGTTTGAAGAATCGGTCCGCGGTCGCGAAGTCTATCTTGTGCAGTCAACCTTCCCCAACAGCGACAACCTCATGGAGCTGCTGCTGATGATTGACGCCGCCAAACGTGCTTCTGCCAAATCGACCATTGCCGTGATGCCCTACTTCGGCTGGGCTCGTCAGGACCGCAAAGACAAGCCGCGTGTGTCAATCGCCGCCAAACTTGTCTCAGACCTTCTGATGGCAGCCGGCGTCGACCGCGTCATAACGATGGATCTCCACGCCGACCAGATTCAGGGATTCTTCAACGTGCCCGTCGACCACCTCTATGCCTCGTCGGTGTTCATCCCCTACATCCAGTCGCTGAAACTCGAGAATCTCGTGATTGCCAGCCCCGACGTCGGCGGTGCCAAACGCGCCAACAGCTACGCCAAATTTCTCGACGTACCCCTGGTGCTCTGCCACAAACAGCGCGCCAAAGCCAATGTCGTAGCCAAGATGACAGTCATCGGTGATGTCAAGGATAAGAATGTCATCATCGTCGACGATATGGTCGACACAGCCGGCACCATCGTCAAAGCCTCGGAGCTGATGATGGAAAACGGCGCCAAGTCTGTCCGTGCCCTCTGCACACACGCCATCATGAGCGACCCCGCGACAGAGCGCATCAACAACAGCCCGCTGACCGAGATGATTTTCACCAACTCGATACCCTATCGCAAAGAGTGCAACAAATGCACGATACTTTCAGTCGCCCGCCTCTTTGCCGACACCATCCGTCGGGTACACTCCAACGAATCAATCTCGTCGCAGTACCTCATCAAGTAAAAACATATCCCACAGATATAGCATATATCCTCAATTCATTTTTATATACGCCACGATGCGCCAAATCGCGAGATTTGACGCATCTTTTCTTTTAGCATTTTATTAACGTAGGGCTATCGCATTCTTTCAAGGTTAGTCGTGGATGAGGCCGGGGGCCAGCCGCCTCCGAGGGCTTTGTAGAGGGCGACGATGGCGAGATAGCGGTCGCGGACGGCGTTGGTGAG